>DASVEA010000226.1:0-4857 GCA_036380815.1 Nitrospiraceae bacterium | reverse complement strand
GCTCCGGTCTCCTCGGTGCGAGATACCCTTGTGAGCGGACAGTCTTGGCGACAGGGTATCACTCGTTATCAATGGCTCGTCCTGTTTATCGCATGGCTTGGCTGGGTCTTCGATGCGATGGACGCGACGATCTATGCGATCGTCCTCCACCCGGCGCTGCATGATTTGCTCCAGTCCCCCGGAGAGACCGTCTCGCCTGAGCAAATCGGCTGGTACGGGGGAATTATCTTTTCCATCTTTCTCGTTGGCTGGGCCATTGGCGGAATTTTCTTCGGCGTGGTCGCGGACCATCTTGGTCGTACGAAGACCCTCATCATCACGATCCTCATCTATGCGATCTTCACCGGACTCGCCGCGCTCTCGCACGACTGGTGGCACCTGGCTATCTATCGCTTTCTCACGGCACTGGGAATCGGAGGAGAATGGGCGGCCGGCGCGGCGCTCGTTGCTGAAACCTGGCCGGAAGAGAAACGAGCGAAGGCTGCCGGCATACTGCAATCGGCCTGGGCGGTCGGGTTCTTCCTCGCTGCCTCGTTCAATTTACTCTTGAAGGGCTATGGTTGGCGGGTGATGTTTGTGATCGGCGTGCTTCCGGCCTTTGTGTCGTTGCTGGTCCGCTGGCATGTGAAGGAGCCGGACCGTTGGGCCAAGGCCCACGACCGGAACACGACGGTCGGTACCACGCATATGACCGACATCTTTCATCCCCCCTTAAGACGGTCAACCATCGTAGGGTCCGCGCTGGCATTCGTCGCCGTCTTTGGTTTATGGGGGGCGACAAACTGGGCGCCTACGCTTATCCGCGAGTTGCCAGATCTCAAGAGCTCCGATGCCGCAACCCTGTCGGCCTCGGTGAGCTATGCCATCATGGCCCTCAACGGGGGAGCCCTCTTCGGCTATTTGGGGTTTGGACCGCTGGCGGATCGAATTGGACGGCGCGCGGTGTTTGCCTTTATGTGCCTCGGCAGCTTCGTGATGCTGCCGATCACGTATCTGCTGCCGACGACCTATGCCGGAGTCTTGATGTTGTTGCCGCTGCTGGGATTTTTCAACAACGGCATCTTCAGCGGATTTCCGATCTATCTCCCCGAACTCTATCCCACCAGGCTCCGCGCCACAGGCGCCGGCTTCTGCTTCAATGCCGGGCGTGTGCTGGCATCCGCCTCGCCATTTCTCACCGGCTGGCTGGTGACGGAACTCGGCACCTTTGGGCGAGCCGCAAGCACGGTGGCACTGATCTATCTGGTCGGATTGGTGGTCTTAATCTTTGCACCGGAGACCAAGGGCAAACCGCTGCCGGAATAACCAGTTTCCAACCCCATTGCCTGGCCTTGACTTCCCCTGTCTCCGACTTATCTAGTCGCCTATGGAAGAGAATCCAACCCCCAAATCCCTGTCGCACGATGAAAAGAAAGCCGCCAACGCGGCCTTCGCAGGTCACCCATTCAATGAGGCATGGTCTGCTTCAGCCCGAGTGGTCTACGACGGTATCGTGAAGGCCTTGCCTCACACAGACGTCGCGATTCCCACTCCTTCCAATGTCGAAGAGTCCGCGGAGGCTCTTGAGCCTCTCGCGCAAGAGCACGTCAGTGGGCAAGAGCTGGTGGAGGGGACTGCGATGCTTCCAGCCATTCGCGACCGAGAAGCAGCGATTCAGGCCGGGATCTTGATCGACGTGACACCGACCGCCTTGCAACTCGGCATCTCGTTCCCTGTCACGATCACCCGACCACTCTGGGAAGTGGGAATTGTCACGAACGAATCACTCCCCGAAGAAGATCGAACCAGCAGGTTGCGCGACATTCTGATGGCCTTTCGTCTGCGCCTGGCCAGTCTGACGACGGTGTCACCCCTGCTCGACTTTCCAGTTCTGCTGGCCTTGCCGCCAAGCAGGGTGCCTCAGCCGGTGCCGTTGTTTGCCCTCATTCAGCCGGACCCCACGCACCAGGCGAACGTGACGCTCTTGCTGCCAAACGAAGTGTCCTTGTCCATCACCTCGCTGAATTAGGCAGGATGCTGAAAAAGTCGCTTTTCACACCCGCGTGACCCTGGCGCGCCGAGACGCGCCTTTTCCCATACTTCGTTCTCGCATCGTTCAGATCCTCAACGTTGAGTAGGATGTTCTCGGAGCTCAGAAGCACTGAGGGGCTTTTCCGTTCGCCAAAATCAATACTAGAGGCGAACGGCGCACACGAAGTGCGGTTTGTACCTCCTAGGCTCTTCACTCGCTGCAGCCTTGCTGAACGGCCTTTTTGAGCAGCCTGTGGGCGAGGACGCGTTCCTCCGCCTCGGTTGTAATCATACCATCAATGCGCGCGTCCAATAATTTCCCCAAGATAGTCTTGTACTGCGGCCCTGGCTTCAGCCCCATGGCCTGAAGATCCCGCCCAGTCAATGCCGTCTTGATCGCCCTGTTCTTCACATACGCCACAAGGTGTCGTTTCAGCAGGCTTACTCGCACCCCGTGATACGCGCTTACCTGCTTCGCCAGAAGCAGCACGAGCGCTTCGTCCGAGAAATCTGCCAAGAGGCGATACACCTGCGATGGCCGTACGGTCCCTTTATTGGTGAGTCTCTTTAGCGCACGATCGACCAGACGTCCTCCCGCCCTCACGTTCTTGGCCTGCTCTCGTGAAAGCACTAACCGCCGGATCATCGCAGCCACCACGATTGCGCTAGACTCGCTCGATAACGCCATGAGATAGACGATCGGCCTATCGATCACAGAATCCGGAAATCGACGCGCCCACCAGGTGAATGCCTTGGGAACGGCGGTGACCGCTCGTTTCACTTTGGTCGTGTAGCACAGACGGCGGTGGAGGAAGCGAAGCAACTTCAACTGCCCTAACCGCGCAATCGCGCGCACAGGATCGTGCTCGGAGAACAGCAACAGGATTTCGTTCTGCAATCGAGGACCGGAGAGTTGCTGGATCAGATTCGTCGAGGCCGCTTGCGCGAGCAGGCGCAATGTGGAGCGCTCAAGGCGGAAACCGAACCGTTGTTCGAACCGGATCGCTCTGAAGATGCGCGTGGGATCGTCTTCGAAACTTCCCGCATGCAGCAGGCGGATCGTGTGCGCCCGCAGATCGCGCTGCCCTCCATAAGGGTCGAGTAAGCGACCGAACTGCCGTGGATTGAGTTGTACCGCTACGGCATTGATCGTGAAATCCCGCCTGGAGAGATCCTCTTCGATCGACGCCGGCTGAACCGTCGGCAGGACAGCAGGCTGCGCGTAGGACTCTCGCCGGGTTGAAGCGATATCCATCTTGAGCCCGTCTGGGAACGCGAGCCGCGCCGTCGCAAACCGTTCAAATACTGCCAGCCCTGCCCCATACCGGTCGGCCACCAGCCGCGCGAAGCTGATCCCATCACCTTCGACTGCCAGATCAAGGTCCCAGTCCTTCCTCTTCAGCAAGAGATCACGGACGACTCCGCCGACGAGGTACAAGGACACCCGCTCCTCATCCGCGAGATTCCCAATTTCACGAAGAAGAGAAAGACGCTCCTGAGGGAGACGACCCAACAGATCGTTGTGGGTCATACGATGCTTCATGGCACGCCATTGTAGCAACCTCCTTCTTGATGAGAAAGAACGATCCTCATCAACAAGCCGGGGCGATCAGGATACGATCCCGAGCACCCCGTTTAGTCCCCACACAGCTTCGCATTACTGGTGCCGCTTCCCCTGACGATCGTGCCTCTCGTCGGTGGTATTGCGGAATGTGCGCGCTTGCGCAGCGCCAATCCCGAATTATGAGCCACCTCGCGGCACAGGGTCATCGAGCCGACGCCTTCACCGATTTCTGAAAGACTATGTCGCCGTAATAGGCCGTGGCCTGTTCCTTGGTATTGTCCGTATCGCTCATGATCGCGACACCGTTGATCATCGGCGGCTCCTCCCCGAACGCACGTTTATAGTCCTCATAGATGTTCCGTTCCTCGTCGACCCAGCTTCCGACTTTTTGTGGTCCACTCTCCACCACGATCATCTGCGCAAAATTCGTGTAGGCATTTTCGACGATCGTGCCGACAGGCGTCTTCGTTTCCCAGATATAGTTCAAGGCGGCGATTGGAATATCGCCGAACAGAGCCTGCCCGGTTTTAAACTTGAGCTTCTTGCCGAAGCCGACTTTGTCGGGATCGTATGCAAAGGTAATGTAGAGCCGGGCTGGAAAGTCGTCGCCCTCCTTGAGGGTTACGTCGCTACGCTGGAGCACGTTGTCGATTTTCCAGCGCCACCGGACGATCGGATACTCTTTCGGATCGATCACCACGGGTTTGATCAGGCCAGAGGCCGAGGCCTCGCTCACCGCCCTCACAATCGTCACACCTCCATCCTTCACCACTTCATAGGAGGTATATTTTGATATCTTCTTAAAGGTGAGCGGCTTCCACCCATCTGGCAACGCGGTGCCGACCTGACTGGCTGAGAATTGTCCCACCTCAAGAACTGCCCCGCTCTGTGCCCAAAGGCATGCCGGAGCAATCAACAGCCATGCTGCTAGGAGTATGCCCGGCGCAACCAGCATCCAACCATTTCCCTCTTTGAGGGCAGGCGTAGTTCGACTTCGACAGCGCGCATCCCATCGGAAGGTCAAGGCTGCCCTTTACTGCGCGCATCGAACGAGCACTTTCTGAATGTGCGCGTGCGAGCAAGAAGGGCACCTGGCCACTCCCTCTCTCATCCCCGCCGCATCCACGCGAACAACTTCATCAGCAGGGCCTTCGTGCGCGGGGTAAAGTGAGCCTTGCGCCAGAGGTTCACGACCTTCTTATTCACCTCGGCTTGCGTCGGATAGGGATGGATCGTGCTGGCGATCGTCTTTGCTCCGGCACCGGCGTTCATCGCAACTGAAA
>DASVEA010000225.1:0-5060 GCA_036380815.1 Nitrospiraceae bacterium | reverse complement strand
CTGCGTCTCTCGACATCCCTGTCCGATACATCCGTCGTGACCACGGTCGCGGATTCAGGCCCCGGCATTCCGAAACAGTATCTGTCAAAAGTTTTCGATCCATTTTTTACCACGAAGGGACAGGGCGAAGGATCCGGACTCGGCCTGACCATCGCGCGCCGCATCATTAAGAAATTTGGAGGGGACATCAGAATTGAGAGCCAGGAGGGGAACGGCACCTCGTGCATCGTAACTCTCCCGGTGTTTCCACTTCTGCCGCCCACACAGGAGGCTTCATGCACCGAGTCAACGTCTCGCTCTACGCCGCAGCCCTCACCATCCTAATCGCAGGGTGGGGGGGAGGGGCCTATGTCCTATCTGCAAAGGAACACCCTGGATCGTCCGGCATCCCGCCGGAGAAAGCGGCAGCCTATATCTATGACGTCATCAAGGCCGACCGCACACTATACACGACGGAAATCGTCAATCGACTTCAGGCGAAAGGCGTCACCACGGCGTCTGAACATTGGGAGCAGGAAAACGCCCTCATGTTGCCGGCCCAGTTTCTCCAGCATTCAGGCAAGCTGGCAGCCGAGAACGGAAGCGGGATCCGGTATCGACTGATCGGTCTCTGGCCTATTTATAAGCGCAACGCTCCGGCAAGCGACCTGGAACGCAACGCGTTGGAGTCTCTCCGGAAAAATCCCGAGCTGCCGGTCACCGGAATCGTGACCAGTGGGCGCAAACAATATTTTCAAGCGATCTATCCAGACCTCGCCGTCTCACCGGCCTGTATCGACTGCCACAACGGTCATCTACTCAGCCCGAAACGGGACTTTAAGCTCAACGATGTGATGGGCGGGATCACCATCACCATTCCGCTGGAATAGGGATGTCGATGACCGTGCGAGACAGGCGAGGTGGGAGGGAAAGGCGAGACACGCGGAATCAGGACTTGCACGTCGCGCCTGTCAGGCCAGTCCCGCTTGAACAGCACATCCGCGATTGCAAGGGCGGTCTGATGCAGGAGCAACAAAAGGAGAGCAAAGAACCGGGCGGTGAAGCGCTGCGGCTTCGTCATGGATTGGATACGAACAGGAGAGAACCGGAAGACCTATCGGTGCGCTTCGTCGCTGGACTCTTTATCAAGCACCACAACCTGCTTCGCCCGATGTGCGGAGAGATCATGGACGCCGCCCGGCAATTTCGGAAGCTCATCGGGCCAGGCGGTTACTCCCATGTCCGTCATACCTTGGAGCTTGGCACCATCTTCCATGATGAGCACCGGCGTAAGGACTTCTCCGATAAGCGTCGCCTTCTTCATCAAGTGGACTCGCTCAATGGCCGTCACCTTCGCCTTGATGCGCCCACTGCTGATCACCGTGCCGGCCGTAATCGTTCCCTGCACCAGTCCATCCTCGCCAATGATAACTTGCCCCTTGGTCTGAATTTCGCCGTCGAGGCAGCCGTCGATCCGCACCGTCCCTTCAACATGGATCTCACCTTTCAACACTACTCCTTTGGCCAAGAGGGTAATGTTGTCATCTCCAGCAAAGCCAGTATTCTTCATGCGCATTCCCCCTTCACACCCGATCGTTGACGCCAGCTTACACTATTCTTCCCAGCGAGGCCTAGGAGAATCCAAAAGTATGCCTGAGCCGTTCCCATATTCCCCCTCCATGCACCTCACAATAGACGCTAGGCTCCGTGCCCTCGATGAACACCTCCGATACATGCTCGGGACACTGAAACGTGGCTAACTGGCCTGTCTTCGGATCGATGTCTCGAGTAACCACACCGGGCGGCATCACGAAGGCAGGGACATTGGGTGGGATTACCCGACGTGCGAGATCCATCCAAATCGGTAAGGCCGCCTGCGATCCCGTGAGACGCAGAGGTCGTTCATCGTCGAATCCCACCCAGACCCCGATCACCACGTCGGACGTATAGCCCACGAACCAGGCGTCGCGATAGCCGTCGGTTGTGCCGGTTTTCCCGGCCACCGTACCTTGGAGCCCGAGAACTTTGGCTTTGCTCGCAGTGCCCCGCTGTATGACACCTTCGAGAAGAGACGTCAACACATAGGCCCCCTGAGGCGAGGTCGCCTGCTGCCGATCCGGTACGCCATTCCAAACAATGTCTCCCTGCCGATCCCTGGTGGATCGCACCGTAGTCGGCTTGACAGCGATCCCTCCGTTGGCGACCGCTGCATACGCTGCCGTGATCTCTATCAACGATACCGACGAACTGCCCAAGGCCACCGACGAAAGATCTTCACCGATAGCACTCGTCACGCCAAGACGGTGCAACAGCCGCACGATCGGCTTGGTCCCCACAGTCTTGGCCGCCTGCACCGCCGGCACATTGAGCGACTGTTCCAACGCGCTCCGCAAGGTGATAGGCCCGTGGAATTGTTTGTCGTAGTTCTGCGGAGTCCAGGGACCGGTCTCCGACTCAAAGGTCACCGGCTCGTCCGCCAACAAGCTCGCCGCAGTCAACTGGCCGGCTTGACCTTCACGGGCCGCTTCCAGCGCCGCAAGATAGACGAAGGGTTTGAAGAGAGAGCCCGGTTGCCGCTGTGCCTGCACCGCGCGGTTGAATTGACTCCGCCGATAGTCCCGCCCTCCCGCCAACGCCAGCACAGACCCGGTCTTGGGATCGAGCACCACCACCGCCCCTTGCATCGATTCCAACGAACTATTGAGATGGGGATGCGTCGCCTCTAACTTGGCCAATCCCTTCTCCAGCGATTCGGTGGCCGCCTGCTGGATCATCGGGTCGAGCGTGCTATCAATCCGCAAACCCTCCGGCAAGGGAACCACGCCGGCCTCCTCCACCTGCCGAAGCACGGCATCGACAAAGTAGGGCGCATCGGTCAGGACGTCTTCTGACGGAGTCACGCGAACCGGTTCATGGACGGCACGATTCCAGGCCTCTTCTGTCAGGAGACCTGTCTCCCGCAGCCGCCGCAACACGACATCACGCCGCTGCTTCGCCAGCTCAGGATGTTTCGTCGGCGCATAGCTATTGGGCCCCTTGATCAGACCTGCGATCATCGCGACATCTTCGACCGTCAATTCCTGGAGAGTCTTGCCGAAATAGCGATGGGCTGCCTCGCGCACCCCATAGATCGAGACGAATCCCGCCTGCCCGAGATAGATTTCATTCAGATAGCTTTCGAGGATGTTCTGTTTCGTATACTTCACCTCCAGCACCAAAGCCGCCAGGGCCTCCTTGAATTTTCGTCCCATCGTCCGCTGCGGCGAGTAAAATAAATTCTTAGCCAGTTGCTGCGTGATAGTGCTGCCGCCCTGCACCACACCTCCCTTCGTGAAATTGGTCCAGATTGCCCGTCCTACGGCAACAGGATCGATGCCGAAATGGGAATAGAACCGGCGATCTTCGATGATCAGGACCGTCTCAATGATCCGTGGAGGAATCTGCGCCAACGGAATCCATTCGCGCACTTGGCGTGACGCACCACGCACACCACTGAGCAGTTCCGGTTCCAGAAAGATGGGAAAGAGCGCGGTACCATCGAGCGGGGACAGGACATCCGTCACTCGCCCATGGTCCAACGTCAACCTCACCACCGTCGGGCCGACATGGCTTTCCGCCTGCGGATGGAGATAGATCGTCAAGGCCTCATCGGTCAGCTGATAGTCGCCAGGAGACTGTGCCGGCATTGTCACTCGTCGATAGCCCAACCGTTGCAGCCGCTCAATGAGGTGGCTGTGCACAAGCAAGAGATCGGGTTTCAGCAGGAAGGGTCCGCTGTACAGACGCAAGGGGGGATGATCATCGCTCTTGGGCAGTTCAAGAAAGGTCGCCAAATACGCGCCATAGAGCGCAATGATGAGGCCGAGGGCGGCGACGAGGCCTGCCAGGATCATGCTCGCATATGTCACCCATCGGGCAGGTCTATTCATAGTTCAGGAACCTCGACACAGCATATTCGATAGGCGCGAAGAGCGAGAAAAGCGGGACACGCGTGACGAGCAAAATAGAAGAAGGTTCAGGGTTTGAAGCTTCAAAAAATGCGAATCGCCACGCTTGGGACTATGAACCTTACGCCTCGGTTCATGCACGATGCAATTCTCTCGCCCATCATGCACGACACGCCGTATGAGTCCCAATCTTCTGAGGCAGGAGCGAGCCGACAACCATCCCCGTCGCGGCCAGGAGAAACCCGACCAGTTGCGGGGGCCAGATCGAATCGCTGGGACCGAAGATTTCCAGCGCCAGCCACGTCGTCAGTCCCGCCGCAATGGCGCAGAGAGCGCCCTGGGTGGTCGCGCGAGACCAATAAAGGCCGGCTGCAAGCGGGACAAAGGCCGCCACCAACGTGACTTTGTAGGTATTGACGAGCATCGAATAGATGCTGGCATCGGATATCAGCGCAATCGTCAAATCGACCGCGGCAAAGATCATCAAGACCAGGCGCATGATCCGCAAGAACTCTCGATCGGTAAGGTCCGGCCACACGCGCCTGATGACGTTTTCGCTTAGGGTCACCGAAGGAGCGAGCAACGTCGCGCTCGAGCAGCTCATGACCGCCGAAAGTACCGCTCCAAAAAATAGAATCTGCGCGACGATCGGCGTATGTTGAAGGACGAGTGTCGGCAACACCAGTTGCGAATCTTCCACGAGCAGACGTCCAAACTTTTCCGGATCGATCAGCGTGGCCGAATAGGTGAGGAACATCGGGACGAAGCAGAACAGAAAATAGATCCCTCCGCCAAGGACTGAACCACGCACCGCCGTCCGCTCGTCTTTCGCCGAGGTGATTCGCTGAAACACATCTTGCTGGGGAATCGATCCCAGCATCATCGTGATACCTGCGCCGATGAAAGGGATCCACGCGTTAAGACTCGCCGGTGGAAAGAAATCCAACTTTCCCGCCTGCGCCGCATGTTCCACCACCGCACCAACCCCGCCCGTCAGCCCGCTCACGACAGAAGCAATATAGAGCAGGCCACCCATGATGACGCTGATTTGGACAAAATCGAGAATGGCCACGGAGAACATGCCGCCGAAGATTGTATAGGTCAACACGATGACCGCGCCGAGCACCATTCCGA
>DASVEA010000224.1:0-5940 GCA_036380815.1 Nitrospiraceae bacterium | reverse complement strand
TTTGTACAAACACGTGGCGGACTTGATGGCGGAGTGGATGGATTTCGAGGCTGTGTTCCTAGGCGTCGTTCCCCAGCCCTACTCGGAAACCGATTACCGCCCGGCGACGTTTAATTCACCGGAAGGCCAGACATATGAGTGCGGTGCGCAGGATCAGGGAAATGAACTGAGTCTGTTACTGAACGAAGTTGGCGCAGAATCATTTTTGGACAAGAAGGATCAAGGCAAAGACAAAGAAGAGGGGCCGGTCGGAACCGCCTAACCTGCCCCCATTCATGAAAGACTCTATGTATTGTTTGTCGGCAGTGATCCTGGGCCAGCGCTCTTGATTTTTTTAGTAGAGAAGAGGAGTATCCTATGCAAAAAGTAGCGCAGCCAAAAGAATTAAAGCCGTCACAGAGCAATCTGATGAGGATTGGCATTCTTCTCGCTTCGTTGATCGTTGGCGTGATTTTGGCTCTCTTCACTATGCTTTCTCCGCCTTGATCATTGGCATGATGTTGATCTTAATTTGTTAATCGAGAGGAGGGATATTCTATGAGAGTAGTGCAGACACACAGCAGGCGTGTGGTGTTTGGCATTCTTCTCGCTGCGTTGATCGTGGGCGTGATGCTGACGATTGGGCAGGTTCCGTTGGCTGTCAGCCAGCCGGTTACGATTCCGGCGAAGATGATCAAGGGATCGATCCCAATGGATGGCGCAAACCCAGTCTGGGAGAGCGTTCCTGGGGTGATTGTTCCGTTGAGCGGGCAGCTGATCACTACGCCGATGCACCCGAATATTTCGGTGAAGTCGGTGTTCGTGAAAGCCATGACCAACGGAAAAGAGCTCGGTTTGCGCATAGAGTGGAGCGATCAGACCAAGAACGATACGACCATTGGCCCCCAGGACTTCCGGGATCAGGCGGCGATCATGTTCCCGGTCAACACGGCTGGAGCGCCACCCTTCCAGTGCATGGGCCAGTCAGGCGGCACCACCAACATTTGGCGGTGGAACGCAGAGTGGCAGAAGGATCTCGGCAAGGATAGCGCGGGCATCTGGGATGTGGACGACCAATACCCCGGAATTTTCTGGGACTACTATTTCGAAGAGCCGGCGGGCGGTGTGACCTATCCGGATCGGATCGGCCGGAGCCTGGGGCCCTTCAATCCTGGTATCTGGTCGGGCAACATCATGTCCGACCCGACATTGCGCGTGAGTTCGGTTGAGGATCTGAATGCCAACGGCTTCAGCACCCTTACGACGCAAGCGCATCAGGATGTCATCGGAAACGGTGTGTGGGAACCTTCTGGTTCCGTCAAGGGTGGTGGATACTCTGGTCCAACCTGGCGTGTGGTGGTAAAGCGCACGTTGGAAACCGGTGATGCCAACGATACCCAGTTCAAGGCGGGAATGTCTGTACCCGTTGCGTTTGCGGTGTGGGACGGTAACAACATTGAACGTAACGGCATGAAGGCGCTCTCCACCTGGTTTACCCTGAAGCTGTAGCAGGGGAGTTCCTCTGGACAGACCATCTCTTCACGAAAAACCCCCAGTCCGGCGTCAGGCCGGGCTGGGGGTTTTCATTCGCTGCGACCGCGTGTGAGGTACGCAGAACTGACGCGATCTGGATTGGCGCGTCGAATTACTTCTGCGCGCGGAGTCCCTGCACCACCTTCTTCTCGATGTCGGCCCGGTGAGCGAAGGTCTCGAGCGGCGTCACCTTCCACTGCATGATGCCCCAGGCGGGAAGCGCACGAACGAGTTCAGTCACCTCATCTTGCGACTTGGCTCCAACCACGAAGGCCCCAGCGCGGGCACCGGCGACGATGCCTCCGGCACGGACCTTACCATCCTTGCCCAGAGTCTCTAGGGTTGGAATGACGAGTTTGTCGAGCAGCTCGATCGTCTGTTCGCGGCTCGTCGGAGCTCCGGCTTGGTTTGCCTCGAACTCGACCAGATAGAGCATATCCATGATCGTCGCGTTGCGCTCAAGTTCATGAAGCACAACGTCCCGCCGCGCACCACCTTCGCCAAATACCGGTAGAAGAGGCAGTGCGACGGCTACCGCAGTAACCAGTACCCCTGTCAGCACGACGGCCATCGATTTCCTGAATAGTGTCATAGGCTTCACTCCTTCCCTAAAGTGACGGCAAAACCTAACTTTTTTATTTTAGGTGCCAAGGTATATGGAAGTCCAATTGAAAATGCAGGAATCGAAGAGCACTAATTCTTGGGGGCCATGAGTCGGGTACAGGCCCCGTCAGGGGGATGCGATGGGTCTCCGATGGTTGCATTTGGCCGATACCGGAGTGTATAAAACTAGTCTGAATTTATTGAGAAATCATCTTATTTTCCCCCAAGTTGGTGGTGAATTAGCATGAAGGTTTCACTGCTCTTTCCTCCAACGTGGCATCCGTCACAGCCCTATCTGAGCCTCCCCTCGTTGACGGGGTTTTTGGCTCAGGGCGGCGTACCCGACGTCTCCCAGCGCGATCTTGGGATCGAACTCTTAGACAGGGTGGTCACCCAATCCTATGGGGCGGAGCTCTATCAGGAGTTGGTCGATAACAAGCGAACGCTTGAGCAGGGGCGAACCGGAGAAACTGGACCAGGAAGTGCCGAGCATTTGGCGAGGGTTGTGGAGTCGCTGGACCGCTTTCCGTATCTCATTGACCGGATTGAGCCAGCCAAGGAGACCCTCCGCGGGGAGGGCTTTTACGATCTCGAATCCTATAAAGAAAGTCTCTTTCTCATCGACAAATGGCTGGAGGTGCTCTCCACACTCTATTTCCCGACCCGACTGACGGTCGTCGACAATCAGTTCGGCAACTATTCCATCTATTCGTCCAAAGACCTGATGAAGATCATCAGGGATGAATCCCAGAACCCCTACATTCAGCTCTTTCGTAAGCACTTCATTCAGTCGATTGTCGGTGATCAGCCGGACTTGATCGGCGTGTCGATTACGGCAACCTCGCAGATTATCCCTGGTCTGACACTCTGTCGTTTGATCAAAGAAGCCGCTCCCAACATCCATCTGACCATTGGCGGCAGCATCTTCACCAGATTGGTGGATAATGTGCGTCGCTGCCCGAGTCTCTTCGATCTGACCGACGATATCATCGTGTTCGAGGGCGAGACCGCGTTGCTCGAACTCGTCAATCAATTGGCCGGGAAAAAAGAT
This sequence comes from Nitrospiraceae bacterium, assembly GCA_036380815.1. Classification (GTDB taxonomy): domain Bacteria; phylum Nitrospirota; class Nitrospiria; order Nitrospirales; family Nitrospiraceae; genus Palsa-1315. The sequence continues at coordinate 2,774 of DASVEA010000224.1, read as the reverse complement.
TTCAGTAAGGTTCCGAACCTGATCTATCGCCAGAATGGGAAGATTACGGTCAACCAACCGTTTTATTCCGAAAATATCAACCAGCTGCCGGCCCCCAACTATGACGGCTTCCCGCTCGGACTGTATTTGTCGCCGGAGCCGGTGCTGCCTGTGCAGTTTTCACGAGGCTGCTACTACAAGGATTGTGCGTTCTGCGCCCTCACGCTGGATCACCAGAATTTCAGGCAGAAAGAACCGGGACGAACCGTCGAAGAATTGGAATGGCTCAAGCAGCGGTATGGGGCGCAACACTTCTTCTTTACCGACGAGTGCTTTGCCTTATCGCCGACCAAACGATTGTGCCAGCAGATCATCGACAAGAAGCTGGATATCAAATGGACCTGTGAAATGCGATTCGAAAAGCATCTAACCCGTGAACTCCTGGCCTCGATGCGGGATGCCGGGTGCCTGAAGATCGTATTCGGATTGGAGTCCTTCAATCAGCGCGTGATGGACTTCATGAAGAAAGGGATCAAGCAGGAGTGGGTGCGGCGCATTGCCGATGATTGTGTCGACCTGGAGATTGCGGTGCATTGCTATATCATTGTGGGGTTCCCGACCGAGAAGGAAGAAGAAGCCCTGGAGACGATGAATTTTATCGTGGGGAACGAGCGGCTTCACGGATCGTACGGGTTCTCTTGTCAGCCGTGCCTCTTCGATTTGGAAAAAGAAGCGCCGATCATGAGCGACCCTGGCAGCTATGGAATCAGGCGCATCATGCGCCCGTCGGCAGAGGACTTGAGCCTGGGCTTCTTCTATGAAGTATCGGAAGGCATGACGCCGGATGAGGCGGAGCGCCTGTATCAACACGTCTACGAAAAGGTCAGCGAAGTCGTATGCGAATTGCCGTTCAACTACTCGATGGCCGATGGATTGCTGTATATTGCACGGGCAAAGGCGCAGGAAGTGCGCGTACCGCAGCCTGCGGGGTCATGAAAAGCCTGTCCCTCACGCCGTTGACCCTGTCTTTTCCCGGTCGGTATAATTCACCGTTCCCTCAAGGGTGTACAGAGTGATTGCCACGAATCCTACCATCGACCGGATTACGGGGAAGATCAGCGATCAATCCCTTCTGTTTCAGTACACGGTCAAGCTCGTCCTGATCGTCTCCTTCTCGGAATTGATCCTGTATCGGCTCGTGTCGCGGCTGGGGATGCATCTCAGCAAGCTGGCCCAGGAGCATGAGTGGATTATCCCGACCTTCACGGCACTGACGCAGATCGGGCAGTGGCTGCTCAATGTCGTGGCGATTCTGCTGTTTCTTGCCCTGAGTGTGGCGGGCATCAATCGGATGGCCGGTCGTGGGTTTACGGGATCGAACATGATTGTCATTCCCGGTGTCGCGCTCCTGTTGCTCCTCACGGTGGGCTTCTTGTTGCTCCCGCCCGCCTTCCTGGGGTCTGCAATTTATAACTTCGTGGCGCTGGTCGTGTTGATTTGTCTAATGGTGGAATACCTCTCCACTCACACCGAATGGTCGCATCGCGCCATGGGTCTCACCTATCTCCTGGGGGTCGGGGGTTGGTTGTATTATCAGATCATGTCCACTATCTATAGTTTTATTGGAACCGTGGCGGCCCCGCCATTCGTGTACGAGGCCCATCGCGGGGGCGAAGGGCTACTGGTCTTGTCCAGCATCTTGGTGATGTGGGCCTATGGACGAGGGGTCTCATTTCGGACGCGCAATCAGCGGCAACGCCGCCGAGCCATTTGGTTTTGGGCGACCGCCGGGTCCGTGTTTACTCTGATGCTATTCTTGGATTATCTGCTCAATCGGTATGACCCTGGGATGGCCAATAGCATTCGTAAGGCGGCAGACGGCATAGGGTGGATTTTTCAGTTCGGCATGGGCTACACGTTTTTTCTCCCGTTTGCCCTCTACATGGCGGGCTTGTTGTGCTGGTCGTACACGGTCATTAAGTTACTCACCATGGGGCGACTTGCCGGGTATGGTCTGGGATTGATGTTTATCGCGGGATATGCGCTCCTGTATTCGAATCTGACGCTCATGGTGGTGCTCGGCGCCATGCTCTTGACCATGGACCGGTCCCGGCGTGATGCGACGGAATCAGCACCGGTGACGAACGCTCCCATGGTCGGCACGCGGGATTCATTGGCGGGCGGACATACCTAACAGACTTTTTTGCGACAGGGAATTGTATGAACGAACCAACCGCTGCTGCTTCTGACCAAATCCAGACCATCGTCGATCCCGGCGATCAGCCGCTGAACCCCGACGAAGAAATCGCTGAGATTGAAAAGCTCTTGTCGGCCGAGCCCGACGATTTCCAGGCCCGCTGCCGATTAGGCGAGCTGTATTTCAGCAAAGGCCGGATGGATGACGCGCTTGTTGAGGTCAAGAAGTCGATTGAAATGGCGGAGGGGCTCCGCTCAGAGATGAATCGGTCGCTCGCGATGTACTATTCGAATTTGGGTACGATTTACGCGACGAAGGCTATGACAGACGAAGCGGAAACCGAGTTCAAGCATGCGCTCGAGGTGTTCCCCCACGATGTCCTGGCGCTCTTCAATCTTGGACGGGTCTATGCCGACAAAAAGAAGTTCATGGAAGCCAAGAATTACTACGAGCGCCTCGTAGAAATTACGCCGGACGATCCCATGGCTTGGTACAATCTCGCCGGGGTCTATGTCGAACTCGATAATCCCCAGGTCTCGGACTACAACACCATCGACATGGCCATCCAATGCTATATCCGCACGCTCGAATTGGATCC
>DASVEA010000223.1:0-3279 GCA_036380815.1 Nitrospiraceae bacterium | reverse complement strand
CGGACGAGTTGGCCGAGTTCCGAGTCGGGCTTGTGCACGGCCGGATGAAGTCGGAAGAAAAAGAACAGGTCATGGCATCGTTTAAGAAGGGGGTGATCCAGGCACTGGTCTCGACGACGGTGGTGGAGGTCGGGGTCGATGTGCCCAATGCCACGGTCATGATGATCGAGCATGCCGAGCGGTTCGGGTTGGCGCAATTGCACCAATTGCGCGGACGCGTCGGGCGAAGTGGACACCAGTCCTATTGTCTGTTGATGGCCTCGGGCGGGGTGCTGTTGCGATCGGCGAAGCCCCAAGCGGCCGGCGAACCGGCATCGGCGGCCCGGGAGCGGCTGGATGCGCTTGTGCGATCGACCGACGGGTTTGTGATCGCCGAAGAAGACCTCCGTATTCGCGGGCCCGGCGAGTTTTTTGGATTCCGGCAGTGGGGTATGCCGGAGTTTCGCGTCGCGAACCTGTTGCGGGATGCCGATATCCTCCCGCAGGCGCGGCAGGAGGCCTTTGCACTGCTGAAGCAGGACCCACAGCTGAAGGCGCCGGTGCACCGGGCCTTGCGAGAGACGATGTTGCGGCGGTGGGAAACGAAGTTGGATTTGGGGTCGGTGAGTTGAGGCGGGGGATGCGTGGACAATGCGACTCCCTGCTTCTCAGAGCGACCCTTCCGGAGTCGACTGGATGGAAGCCTTCGGAAATTCCCTCGCAGACTCGGTCAGTTTCCGCTTTCCATTCCGGTCGACTCTCGGCGGGGCCCCGCTCTTTCAGCAATGGAGGCGCATTGTCCACGCATTCCCCGCCTGGTGGATTGAAGAGAGGGAAGCCGTAATAGAAAATGGGATTATTGCAACGGTTGAAACATGATTTGAAGGCGGGGTTGGTGACGTTACGCCTTGGCACGGCGCAGGCGGCGAACCGTGCGTTGGAAGAAACGGAACTGCTGCGGATCCGGCTCGATATCCGCAAGCTTGACCAGCAATTGGGCGAGCTGTATCGGGATGTCGGCGAGCGAGCGGTTAACCTGTGCGAGGCAGGGGAACCGGTTGAACGGGTCCTGTACGACGCTGAAGTCGGTCGACTCGTCAAAGAGATCCAAGAGCTCAAAGATGCACGAGGGAATCTTGAATCGGAGATGACGGAGGTTCGGAACGACCTATGAACGATCCGTCGCGCAGGATTCCTCTCGCCGGCGTGGATATCGGCACGCCCGCGCGCGAGGAGCACAGCTTGCGTGACGTGTGAGCCCTGTCCCTTCCTGTCGAGCTTTTACCGCCCGTCTCGCTTGAGTCGGGCATCGGCGCTTGCAGCAAAAACACCCAAGAATAATTAACGCTGGCCAGCCTAGGGAAATTGCCTCACGTTCCTAGGGAGATGCCTAGTATGTATATCGTTCCACTCAGGTTATAGATGCCACCCCAGGGATGGATCTACTCAGGGTTCAGACTCCGACACTCACACGGCTTCTCACGCCCGTCTCGGCGGTTTCGTCACGAACTCTCGTGAACAATGCGGGCGTAAAGCATTTATGTAATGAGCGGCCTCCCGCTTGCCGGGAGGGAGCAAGTTTGAAAATACAATTATGTTTTGTCCACTCACAAAATAAGGTATATTTTCCTTGCTATATGTTGTCGACTTAGGCATATTCCGCACAAAATTACGTAGTTTTAATGTTTCGGGCACAATGGCATAAGGGCACGGATTACTAACGTTGTAGAAAGAAGGGAGGGATTTTCCATTCGTTTTTTCTTACTCACCAGGGAGGCTGTCACCATGAAGGTCGATCAAACCAGGGAGGCTGTCACCATGAAGGTAGCTCAAAAAAGACGGTGGAAAATACTTGTGGTTGCTGGGGCCACCATGGCGTTAGTGGCCGGGATGGTATCCACGCTGCCCAGTGCGTATGCTGGCGGCACGATCAAGGCCAACGATGACCAGTGGATTAGCATTGGAATGGGTATACGGACAAAGCTTTCGGCAGTGGAAGATGGGCAAGCGAACGGTCGGGGTTACGGCACAAACTTCGGCGTCGACAATGCTCGTGTTTATATCAACGGGAAGATCCATAAGTACGTCGGGTTCACGTTCAACACCGAATGTTTTAACTGTGCGGTCGGCGGAGGTCCGGGTTTCGGGGGGAATTCCAATATGGGCCTGATCGATGCGATCGGGAAGTTTGAGTTTAATGACCTCGTGAACCTCTGGGTCGGGCGCACGTTGGTGCCAGGCGAGCGCGGCGAACTGAATGGGCCTTTCTACCACGCGACCTACGAAGGCTTTAAAACGCCGTTCAACTCCGCAGACTTTAGCGGGGGCTTTGGCGCAGGTGGGGCTGGTCTTTATGGCCGTGACAATGGCGCGGTTTTGTGGGGTAGCGTACTCGATCATCGTCTGTCATACGCCGCTTCGGTGTTCACCGGACTGCGGTCATCTGGAGGTGCCGTCGGCGGACCTAATCAACAAGGCAGCTTGTTGTATGCTGGACGTGTCACCTACAATTTCTTTAACAAAGAGGACAATCCTGGTTACTACACCAGTGGTACCTACTATGGGACAGCCGGTCATATTCTCGCGATCGCGGGAGGGATAAATTATCAGGCAAGGGGCGCCGGTTCAGCGGCTGCTCCGTCCGATATGACTGTGTTTGTCGCCGATGTCCTGTGGGAGCTGCCACTCGGTGACCAAGGGAAGGGGGGCGTGATCACGGTCAACGGTGAGTTCAAAAATTACACAGCAGGTTATGACACTACCGTCGCCTTCGCGTCACCAGACTGCTTCTGTATGTTTAGAGGGCAGTCGTATACCGCGTACGCCTTGTATCTGTTTCCAAATGAGATCGGGATCGGGAGATTCCAGCCCTATGCGAGATATACCACGATTCAGCCTGATCAAAGCACCGTTCGCGAGGAAACGGAATTTGGCACGAACTACATCATTTCTGGTCACAATGCGCGTATTTCGGCATTCTACCAGTATGGCGATCTCGCCACCAAGGGCTTGTTCAACTGGAGCCCCACTGCGGCAGGTTCGGATGTCAGTGCGTTCAAGCTGGCTTTGCAGATGCAATATTAATAAGGCGTGTTTTCACTAGACCGTCTCGCCTTCCGGAAAAGCCGAAACCCGTAGGATGGGTTTCGGCTTTTCTATTGCCCTTCTCTAGCACGACGCTGAAAAAGTCCGCCAGACAAACCAGATGGAGCAGACCAACCAGATAGACCAGATGGATCAGGGAGAAGGTTGCCGGTATCCTCGACCTTTCAGCTATGCTAGACTGCCGGCTGGTACAAC
>DASVEA010000222.1:0-6395 GCA_036380815.1 Nitrospiraceae bacterium | reverse complement strand
GCCAGCGCATCATGGCGCAAAGCCAGACCTTCGCCCGCCAGGCCTATCGGGTCCTGGCTGTGGCTATGCGTGACATTGAGCAGGGTGTCGAGAAGCTGGATATCGACCGGGTGGAACAGAACCTCACCTTCCTCGGCCTCGTGGCGATGATGGATCCCCCGCGCCAGGAAGTGCCGGAAGCCATCGCGCGCTGCCGCCAAGCCGGTGTCCGCACCATTATGATTACCGGCGACCATCCGTTCACGGCCCTGGCCATCGCCCGCCAGATCGGATTAGCGCCGAAAGAATCCCGCGCCGAACCGGACGGAGACTATCCCGCGATCGAAGGGCACCAGGTCGAAACGATGAGCGACGAGGCGCTGCGTCAGCTCCTCACACCCACCAATCCCGACAAGGCCGAGCCGGTCTTCGCGCGCATGGCCCCCCGGCACAAGATGCGCGTGGTGTCGGTGCTGAAAGACATGGGCGAAGTGGTGGCCGTCACGGGCGACGGGGTGAACGACGCCCCGGCCATCAAGAAAGCCGATATCGGCATTGCGATGGGCATCGCTGGAACCGACGTGGCGAAAGAAACGGCGGACATGATTTTGCTCGACGACAACTTTGCGACCATCGTCAACGCCATTGAAGAAGGCCGGGCCGTCTACGCCAACATCCGAAAATTTTCCACGTACGTGCTGGCGAGCAACGTGCCCGAGGTCGTCCCCTATCTGGCGTTCGGCTTGTTCGGAATTCCCCTGGCGCTCACGGTCCCGCAAATCCTCGCCGTGGATCTGGGCACCGACATGGTTCCGGCCTTGGCCCTGGGTGCCGAAAAGCCCGACGCCGGCATAATGGCAATCCCGCCGCGCCCACGCACGGAACGGTTGATGAATCTTCCGCTGCTCCTGCGCGCCTATGTCTTTTTGGGCCTGATCGAAGCTGGAATCGCCATGGCCGCATTCTTTTTATTGCTCTTCGCACAGGGATGGACCTGGGGCACGCCGCTCGACTGGTCTGATCCGCTCTACAAACAGGCGACCTCCGCCACCTTCTCCGCCATCGTTGTCGCCCAGGTGGCGAACGTATTCGCCTGCCGCTCAGACCGAGTGTCGCTCTCTCAACTCGGCTGGTTCACCAATCCATTGGTCCTCTGGGGAATCGCGACTGAACTCGTCGTCCTGGCGTTCATCATCTATACCCCCTGGGGTAACGCAATCTTTGGAACCAGCCCCTTGCCCGCCTGGATCTTCGGACCACTCGCGCTGGGCGCCCTCGCGCTGTTATTCGCAGAGGAAAGTCGGAAGATCATCGTGAACCGATTCACAAACAGTCGCGCAGGCGGAGTCACACAACATGCGGGTACATCATGACCAGTAACCCCCAAGATCCGATTCGTGAGGTCCCTGTCACCGAGATCATTCCCCCCGAATCTTCCTCAGCACCGGCTCGCCATTCGTCGAGCGTGTCATCCAACCACGAGCACCGGCTCCCCGCCTCTATGCCCGTGCTCCATTCACCCCGAACCGGGCCCCGTCTTCCCTGGCTCATCGGTATCGTGACCGTGCTCGCGATCATAGGGGTAGGAACCTGGTATTGGTGGACGGCCGGGACTCCGCCGGTCCACTACAAAACAGCGCTGGTCGATCGAGGCCCCATCACCGCGATTGTCACAGCCACCGGCACGGTCAATCCGGTCGTGTCGGTGCAGGTGGGCAGCCAAGTCTCCGGAAAAATTACCCAACTGATGGCGGACTTCAATTCCGTGGTCACGAAGGGCCAGGTCCTTGCCATGATCGATCAGCAGCCGTTCCAAGCGAAGGTGAGTCAAGCCCGCGCATCGCTCAAGAGCGGGCGTGGCAATCTGGCGAAAGCGAAGAACATGGCGAATCAGCGGAAACTTGAACTCGCACGCATGACGACCCTGCTCCGGCAACAATTCGTCTCACAGGCGGATCTCGACCTCGCCGTCACAAACTTCCGCGACGCCCAGGCCCAAGTCGAGGTCGCGCAGGCGCAGGTGGATCAAGCGGTGGCCACGTTGGCCTCGGTCAAACTCGATCTCGGCTATACCACGATCTATTCTCCGGTCAACGGCATCGTGGTGTCCCGCAACGTCGATGCCGGTCAGACCGTCGCCGCCAGCTTCCAAACGCCGACCTTCTTCGTGATCGCCCAAGACCTGACGCAGATGCAGGTGAACGCCAACGTCAGCGAATCCGACATCGGCGGTGTCGCGGAAGGCAAGCCGTCCAGCTTCCGCGTGGATGCATATCCCAAACAGTTCTTCGAGGGCACCGTGACGCAGGTGCGCAATGCGCCAATCAGCATCCAGAACGTGGTGACCTACGACGTGGTGATCGCCGTGGACAATCGGGATCTCAAGCTCAAACCCGGGATGACGGCGAATGTGACGATCGTGACGGCCAAGAAAGAAAATCCTCTACGCGTACCGAATGGGGCATTGCGCTTCCGGATGCCGGCGGTCCCGGTGGACCGCAAGATCACGCAGGTCTGGGTGATGGATCAGGAGAAGCAGGTGCGACAAACGACGATCACCACCGGCATCGCCGACTCCCTCTTCACAGAAATCGCCGAGGGAACGCTGAAGGAAGGAGATACGGTGATCCTCGGGATTGAGACGCCCGAAGAACAAGCCCAGAAGAAACTCCCCCCTGGGTTTGAGACTGGCCCGAGGATGAGATGAAAGGAAATAGCTATCAGCCATCAGCTTTCAGCTTCGGATAGAACGGTTGGGTCTCAGAGCTGAAGGCTGAGATCTGACGCCTGAAAGCTACTCACCATGTCTTTTCTCTGGCTCACCATTCTTTCCGCCCTCCGCATCCTCCGCCGGAATCCGCTGCGCGCCGGGCTGACGATGCTCGGCATCATCATCGGAATCGGCGCCGTCGTGGCGATGGTCAGCTTGGGTCAGGGCGCCACCGCCTCCGTCCAAGCGGAAATCGCCAACCTGGGCACCAACGTCCTCATCATCGTCCCGGGCGCCACAACCGTCGGGGGCGTACGCGGCGGACTCGGCTCAATTTCAACGCTGACCGTCGATGATGCGGAGGACATCGAGAAGAAAGTCGCGAGCGTTACCACAGTAATGTATGCGACACGCTCGGTCCTGCAATGCATTCATGAGAATAAAAATTGGAGCACGATCGTCCTCGGGACGACCACTGCCTTTCCTGATATCCGGAGCTGGCCTATCGCGCAAGGGAACTTTTTCACGCAGTCGGACATGGATTCAGCCGCCAAAGTCGTCGTCTTGGGAAAAACCGTTGTCCAAAACCTGTTCGAGCCGGGGGAAGAAGTAGTGGGAAGTGAGATCCGTATCAGAAACGTCCCGCTCCGTGTGATCGGCGTTCTGACATCGAAAGGACAGTCCATAACGGGGCAGGACCAAGATGACTTCGTGGTGCTCCCATTCTCAACCGCCGAACGCAAAGTCCAGGGGACGAAATTTCTTGGAACCGTCGGGATCATCCTGGTCGCCACGCAGACGCGCCATGAGATACCTGCCGTTGTCGCAGACATCAAAGAGCTCTTGCGGGCGCGCCATCACCTCACCGCCTCGGAGGAGGACGACTTCACCATCCGCACCATGGAAGATATTGCCAAAACCATTGCCGGCACGAGCCGGACGATGATGCTCATGTTGATGGGCATCGCGTCGATCTCGCTGATCGTCGGCGGGATCGGCATCATGAACATTCTTTTGGTGTCAGTCACGGAACGGACGAAAGAAATCGGGCTTCGCATGGCTATCGGCGCGAAGCGCGCGCATATTCTGCTTCAATTCCTGATCGAAGCGATCATCATGACCGCGATTGGCGGAGCGCTCGGCGTGGGAGCGGGCATCGGGGTCGCCCGGTTGCTGACCACCTTGATCGGCTGGCCGACCATTATCTCTCCGGAAGCCATCGTCATTGCGTTTCTGTTTTCCCTGATCGTGGGCGTCTTCTTCGGCCTGTATCCCGCGAACAAAGCGTCGAAGATGAACCCCATCGAGGCGCTGCACTACGAGTAAGGTCCGGTACACGCATCGAGGGAGCACATTCTGATCGTGCGGCCTCGGCGAACAAGAAGGATGGTCTGGCTGCCTCCCTCTTCCTCCAAGCTCGCTCGTTTCCTCTCCTCACCGCTGCGCCCGAACGTGACACAGAAAGGGCGGCCTGGGTGAATCCCGAACTGCCCCTCCCCCCAAATAGCAGGGACGAGATCACCTCTATTATATAGTGAGGGCGGCCAAGCCGATCCTCAACTGCGCGCGTCCAACGAGGGTCTTCCCAGACCGCGCGTTGCGCGAGCATAGAGGATTGGCTCGGCCGCCCTCACCTTCCTGATTCGCCCCTGCTTAATTCTATTCCTCTGCCTGAACCCCAGGATGATAGGTGCCATACACATACACAGGGATGGACAGGTGGCCGAGATGCTTTTCCATCAGCGGCTTGACGTCTTTCCAGTCGAGCCCGCCCACACCAGTGGCCAAACGTGGAAGCGCGACACTCTTAAACTTCTCAGCCTCAATCGCCTTACACAGCGCTTTGAGACAGTGGTTCACGTTCTCGATCGTGGCCCGGCCTGGCTTGGCACCGTGACTGGCAGCAGGCTCCTGGGTATACAGATTCACAATTCGAACGCCGCCGACACCGGCCCAGGTCCACAACTCGCCGGTCTTGGGAGTAAACGTCTGCGAATAATGCCGGAAGTCCTTATACATCGCCGGCCACCGTTCTCTGAGTGCCAAGGCTAACCCGTTCGCGAAGTTGTCGTTGGGTGCGACACCGTGCGCCAGGGCCTCCGCCTTCGTCAGTAAAATATCCCCTGCCACTTCCTTGAACATGTGACGTCCTCCTCCGTCGAGTTAGTAATGATTAGCGCAGCGTATCACAGTGGGCGAGATGAATCTCCTCCGCGCTCCGCGCTGGCACCGCGAAATAGTCCCGGTGACCGCTTCTCTTTTCAAAACTTTGAAAGTTCCCGAGTGAATCCAGGATTGTGCGCGGACGAGGCGAAAAAGGTTCTTGACACTTTTTCCTTTCCCGCTTAATTGAAAGGTTATGAGCGATATGTTTGGACAGCACCTGGGGTGCGCAACATCTTGTTCACCTCGTCAAGATGCAGCTCTTCACCGACGATCATCTCTCGTGCATATTCTTCCAACAGGACGGACTTTCCTTCGGAGACTTTCAGGAGTTCGTAATAGGAGGCGACGGCGGCCTTCTCGTGCTCCAAGCTTTCCTGCAGGATATCTCCCACATCATGTTTCTCGGTTTCCAAGAGTGTCCCGATTTTCAGCGACGGGTGGCCGCCTAGTAAGGTAACCAGTTCCCCGGCTTTATGCGCGTGGGCAAGGCTCTCGTCAGCATTACTCTTCAGCCAAGACACGATAGGAATGCGGTTATAGCCATAGATCATGAGGGAGTAATGCGTATAGCGTACTACTCCCGCCAATTCATGCTCCATAATTTTGTTGAGTATCCCAACCGCGCGTTGCGTGTCTTTATGGTCCATCTTATACCTCCTATCATGCAAAACTATCCCGCCTCAAGAATTTGCCAATGGCATAGCAGACTGGCACGTTTGCGACGTCCGGTCTTTGCAGCATGGCACACCACTCTCAACGATTCGTTGGAAGACAAGTCTACTGGAAAGCCCAATGCGTATCCACCTCGTTCTGTTCTTGGAGTAGCCCTTGTCTTTTTTCCGGCTCTACCTTATAGAGTGGGCAGACTCGCAAGCTGAACAATCGTCAGCTTCCGTGACGACCCCTCTCGCAATTGCACAGGAGTGCCTGCTATGAAAATGCTGCTGATCGTGTTTCGTCAGTCGATGGTAGAACACATCCATGCCCTGCTGAAAGAATATGAAGTCAACGCGTTTACTGAACTGCACAATGTAGCCGGCAGGGGGGAGACCGGACCTACCGTTCAGTTCTTACTGTCACCCGGCGGCAACTGTATAATCCTCACCGCGGTCTCGGAACAGCTTGCCTACCGCCTCATCGATGGGTTCACACGCTTGAAAGCTGAGCAGGGGATGGGTCAGCGTGACAATGTTCACGTATTCGTCCTCCCCTGTGAGCAAGTGGTCTAGCCACGGACATTGTGTCCGCCGCCGTTCGGTGTCGTCAGCACACAACAAGGCGAACCAGACAACCGCCGCGCGGGCGACGAGTTCTTCAATGTTTGATTGCAAGACCTGAAGAAGATCAAGGATTGTAAAGCCGTTATTGAGACTCCACACTAGTTCTTAGCTGGGGCGATTTCCGATGCCAGATGGAGGACTTCCGTTTCGGCCAGCTCTTGGCCTCGCTGTGAATTGCCGGCGCGCAGGAGCTTGTCGCCTAGACCGAGCGCCAGGTTGCGGTAGATGATGACGCCGATGTCGGGGCGGCGACGGATGAG
>DASVEA010000221.1:0-2383 GCA_036380815.1 Nitrospiraceae bacterium | reverse complement strand
AGATGCCCGAACTGAGGGGCCGAAAACCCGAGCGCTTGGAAGATCGGAACCTGCCGTGGCGTATTCGTCAGGTGATCGTCTCCACGTACCACATGGGTGATGTTCATCAACGCATCATCAACCACCACTGAAAAATTGTACGTCGGATAGCCGTTCGATCGGAGAATGATCAGATCATCCTGCACGTTATTATCGAACACGATTTTGCCTTTGATGAGGTCGTCGACGACAGTCTCTCCCTCTTGCGGAGCCTTGAAACGCAGGGCCGCGTCACCGGCCTGATTTGTGAGGCCACGATCACGGCAACGGCCGTCGTATTTCGTTGACAGCCCCTTGACCTCGGCTTCTTTGCGCCGCGCGTCGAGTTCATCGGCTTTGCAGGCGCACCAATAGGCCTGCCCCTTCTCAAGAAGCTGCATCGCATGGCTCCGATAGAGGTCCATGCGCTCGGTCTGACGGAAAGGGCCCTCGTCCCAATCGAGCCCAACCCACTTCATCCCCTCAATAATGGCTTGGATGGATTCATCGGTCGAGCGGCTCTGGTCCGTGTCTTCAATACGGAGGACAAACACACCTTTCTGCTGGCGGCCGAAGAGCCAATTGAACAGCGCTGTGCGGACGCCGCCGATGTGCAGAAAGCCGGTGGGACTAGGCGCAAATCGAACTCGGACCTGTGTCATGCATTCAACTCATCAAATTTGTGTGAATGGTGGTATCTATAGCATGCAGAGAAAAGCCTTGTATAGAATCGCGGTGCTTCCATCTTGGCAAGGCTTCTGCTATGAGAAACAAGGATATCGTTATGGCCGAATTCACACAGTCAGCCACGGTTCTCTCGGTGAACGATCTCACCCCCCACGTTCGCCAGCTCGTGCTCCTCCCAGTTGCTCGCAAAATTGCATTTCAGCCTGGCCAATGGGTCTCACTCAAACTGCCGGTCGGGGCCAAACCACCGCTCAATCGAGCGTACTCGATGGCGGCACCGGGCACGCCGTCAGGCGAATTGACCTTAATCTTCGATCGCGTACCGGGTGGTGTTGGGTCCAACTATCTCTACACGCTCAGCCCCGGTGATGACACACACCTCTCAGGCCCCTACGGGAACTTCACACTTCCGAAACAACTTGATCGAGAATTGATCCTCATCGCCCGTTACACCGGCCTCGTCCCAATCCGCTGCATGTTGAAGCAACTTTATGCGCAGCGACAGACGGGTTCCGTCCTCTTGGTCTCAGTTGCACCTGCAGAGGAGGAACTGCTTTTTCATCAGGAATTGCTGACATTAGCCGTAACCCATCTCGGATTCCGCTATCTTCCGTTGGTGGCCGCCGGAGACGAACAGCAAGGGGTCGACCTCACGTTCTCCATGATCCGACCGTTGATCGAGGGGGCGCCGAAAGTGATTCCGATGCTGTGCGGTACCAAAGGCTTTGTGCGGCCGCTGCGAGCATATTTTGTCGAGGCGGGCTATGACCGGAAAGAAGTGAAGACCGAAACCTATGACTAGTGCCCTTCCCTCACTAGATTCTTGTTAACCGCCGGGATCTCGACCACAATATCCTTCGTGCCATTCGGCACACATTGGCAACCAAGCCGTGACTGTAACGTGGTGATCGGTGCTTCTTCCAGCTGGTCAAATTCATCATCCGTGCCTTCGTTACAGCTCTCAAGTCCCTGTTTCACCATGACATGACAGGTCGAACAGGCACAGACCCCCCCGCAGACATGTTCCAGCGCAACCCCACTGCCCATCGCTACGTCCAACAGACTCCCTGGGAGCCCTGTCGGGCCGTAGGGAATCTTGGCTGGATCGACCCCTACCTTCGTCACCACGCCGTCAGGGGCGATAAAGGTGACGGTATAGGCCTGCCTAGGAACCTCGAAGTCAGCTTTTTCAATATAGGGATTGGTCCCGCCCATATTCCCGTTCCTTTCTCAGCCGGACTCAGACTTATTTCCCGCTGTTGACAGCTCCGAAACCTGCGTGCTATTCTTAGTCCGACCATAATGATCGGAGATCATTATAGTCTCCGACCATAGAGATCGGCAATAGCAATGTTGAAGATTTCGAAAAAAGCAGATTATGCCCTCATGGCCCTTCAGCACATCGCTGCTGTCCAGTTCGGCGACGTGACGCCTGGGCGCGTGGTGAATACGAAGGAGATCGCGGAGGAATATAACATCCCCCTCGAGCTGTTGGCCAAAGTGCTCCAGACGCTTGCCAAGAACGCACTAATCGAGAGTCACAATGGTCCCAAGGGCGGGTACGCGCTGGCTCGACGCGCGCACCAGATTACGATCGCGCAAATTCTCGAAAGCATCGAGGGCCCCTTGGGTATTACCGATTGTTCGCACGAGAAGGATGGAGAGTTGTGCATGCAGC
>DASVEA010000220.1:0-3779 GCA_036380815.1 Nitrospiraceae bacterium | reverse complement strand
AGGAGCGGACGTTGGGACGGGCCGAGGTGCGACAGGTCTTTACGGTGTCCAAGGCCGGCGTCATTGCGGGGGCCTATGTGGTAGACGGCATGATCACCCGTGCGGCTGTCGGAGCACGAGTGATTCGGGACAACGTGGTGGTCTATGAAGGGAAGCTCGGGTCGTTGCGTCGCTTCAAGGATGACGTCCGTGAAGTGCAGCAGGGCTATGAATGCGGAATCAGTGTCGAGAATTTCAACGATGTCAAGGCCGGAGACATCATCGAAGCCTATGCGATCGACAAAATTGCCGCAAAGCTCTGAGGCGTGAGTCTGCCCTGTGGGTATCATAGTCGGACTCTGTACGGTCGAGCTGTTCATCCCCGGGAGTCAGTCGCTGAAGGACAAGCGGCAGGTGCTGTTGAGTCTCAAAGATCGATTGCGGGAGAAGTTCAATCTCTCCATTGCCGAAGTCGATGGACAGGATCTGTGGCAGAAGGCCGTATTGGGGCTCGCCTGCGTGGCCAACGAAGGACGATATGTCAACCAAGTGTGTGATCAGGCGCTGAATCTGATTCGGAACGTCCCCGCGGTGGAAATCGTCCAGTCCCGAGTGGAATTGTTGTGACGGCGGTTTGTCCAGCAGGATGCTCAGAATGGCCGTCCAACAAGGCCGCAGCAAGCGAAGAGGCAAGGAGGTACAAACCTCACTTTGTGTGTGCCGTTCGCACTTACAATGGGTTCTGGCGAACGGAAAAGCCCCTTGCAGGGCTTCCGACCTCCGAGGAGTTCCTCAACGTTGTGCCTCTGAGCGAAGCGAGAACGATGCTTGGGAAAAGGCGCGTCCCTGGGCAAAGACGCTGTCTTGGCAGCCTCAGGGCAGGTGGGTGCAGTAGTCGCCGGGATCGGGCGGGTGAGAAGGACGACTTTTTCAGCATCCTGCTAGGTGGAGTGTGCGGTGGCCAAGACAGGATATCATCGGGCCGATCGTGTGGCCGATCAAATCCGCATGGAAGTGGCTGATATCCTCATGCGGAAGATCAAAGACCCGCGCGTGCAGTCCGTGACCGTGACCGACGTGAAATTGACCAGCGATCTGCGGGTTGCGCGTGTGTTCGTGACGGCCATGGGCACGGAAGAAGAAGAGCGGAATGTCTTCGCCGGGCTGGCTCAAGCCAGCGGGTTTGTGCGCGGTGAACTGGGTCGCCGGCTTTCGCTCCGGTATCTGCCGGAGATCGTCTTTGCCAAGGATGTCAGCGGGCCGAGAGGCGATCGCGTGTTGAAGTTATTGGACGATCTCCATGTCAAGTCGGAGGACGAGGGCGGGTTGTCCGAAGAGTAGACGAGTTCGTAGCATCGGGGACGTGATGATGGATCTCGCACAGAGTTGCGCCGCCGTCGACGGCGTGCTGACAATGAAGAAAGAATCTGGATGGACCTCCCACGATGTCGTGGCGAAGATTCGGCATCTTCTCGGCGGAGTCAAGGTCGGTCATGCCGGTACGCTCGATCCTGCCGCAACGGGAGTCTTGCCTGTGCTGATCGGGCGGGGAACCCGCATTGCTGAATATCTTGTTGAGTGGGATAAAGAATATCGTGCCGTGCTTCGCCTCGGCGAAACCACCGATACGCAGGATGCGACGGGAACGGTCTTGGCGCGCTACCCGACGGACCTCGTGACGCCGAAGGCGATTCATGCGGTGGTCGGTCGATTCCGCGGGCCGATTGAGCAAGTTCCTCCGATGTATTCGGCGGTAAAAGTCGAGGGTGTTCCTCTGTATAAGTCCGCTCGGGCGGGCAAATCGATTGCGCGGGATGCGCGAACGATCGTCATCCATACCCTTGAGGTGGAGGCGATTCAGCAGCGGGATGTGACATTGCGCATCGTCTGTTCGAAGGGGACCTATGTGCGGACGCTCTGTGCCGACATTGGCGGAGCTTTGGGTGTCGGCGGCCACATGTTGACGTTGGAGCGAAGGCGAGTGGGTCCCTTGACGATCGATCAAGCGCTGACGGTCGATGAGGTGGTCACCCGTCATACCCTCGGTCGGTTGGGAGATGATCTGTTGTCGCTGGATCGTGCGTTGGCCCAACTAGGGATTGTGGTGGTGGATGAACAGACCGCCGACCGCGTGCGACACGGGGCTCCGGTGCCTGTGGCCAAGATTCTTCGTTGGGAGGGGGCGGCCGATGGCGAGCGCGGGTCACACAAGCCGGTCCGTATCCACGCTCTCGACGGACGCCTGGTTGCGATCGGGAAGTGTCCGGACAATTTGAGAGATGCACTCAAGGTTGAGAAGGTGTTGGTCGATCAGGACATATGAGACTTCGTTGCGGATGAAGGAAAGGAACAGGAAGGAGCCCATGGCATTACTCAAGGAAGCAAAAACCGAGTTGATCAAGCAGTACCGGCAGCATGAGACGGATTCCGGCTCGCCGGAAGTCCAGGTCGCGGTGTTGACCAACCGCATCACGTATTTGACGGAACATTTCAAGCTCCACAAGAAAGATCATCACTCACGGCGTGGCCTGCTTCTCTTGGTCGGGCGACGGCGGCGTTTGCTCGACTATCTTCGTGGCGTCAGCGATGCACGCTATCGTGCGGTGATTGAGCGATTAGGCATCAGAAAGTAGTATCCCGTCTCGCGATCGCGCAGGAGGCGCAACAGCGGGCAAGTAGTCGCACAGGTGAACACTGAGATGCGCTTGTGCACACGAGCGCATCTCTGTGGGCATCTGTGGGGCCTAACTAGAGGAGACCCAGATGGTACACACAGTTGAAATAGAGGTTGCCGGGCGTACCCTGCGGCTCGAGACCGGTCGTGTGGCACGACAAGCAGACGGCTCGATTTGGGCCTCGTACGGCGATACCGTCGTACTGGCGACAGCCGTCGCGTCACAGGTCGCCAAAGCGGGTATCGATTTTCTTCCCCTCACGGTCGATTATCAGGAAAAATCCTTTGCTGCCGGGAAGATTCCCGGCGGGTATTTCAAGCGGGAAGCGCGTCCATCGGAAAAAGCGGTGCTGACCAGCCGGCAGATCGATCGGGGGCTCCGTCCGCTCTTTCCTGAGGGCTATTACTTCGAGACCCAAGTCATCGCCTCAGTTCTCTCGGCCGATCAGACGGGCTCGTCCGACATCCTTGCCATTATTGCCGCCTCTGCTGCCCTGACCATCTCGAACATTCCGTTCGACAATCCCATCGCAGGCGTGAGGATCGGTCGGCTGGACGGCAAGTTCGTCGTCAATCCGGGCCTTGAGACGGTGGCGAAGAGCGATCTGCAACTCGTTGTGGCGGGGACGGCTGATGCGGTCATGATGGTCGAAGCAGGGGCGAACGAACTGTCCGAAGCTATCATGCTCGAGGCGATCGAACTCGCCCATGCCGAGATCAGGAAGATTGTGGCCAAGATTCGCGAATTGCAAGCCGCAGCCGGCAAGCCCAAGCGGAAGGTGGCGAAGGAGCAGATCGACTCCACCCTTGCCGCTCAAGTGAAGACCCTGGTGGCGCAAGGGATCCGCGAGGCCATCATGATTCCGAACAAAGCGGCCAGGCAGGAGCGATTGGATGAGGTCAAGGACGGCGCCGTTCAAAAGCTCAAGAGCGCGGACGATCCGGATCGGGAACGGCATGTCAAGTTGGTGTTCCATGAACTGGAGTATACGGAAGTCCGGAACATGATCCTGGAGAAAGGGTCGCGGGCGGATGGACGTGGCCCGGCTGATATACGTCCGATCACCTGCGAAGTCAGCGCGCTGCCACGGACACACGGCTCCGCGATTTTCACCAGGGGCGAGAC
>DASVEA010000219.1:0-10898 GCA_036380815.1 Nitrospiraceae bacterium | reverse complement strand
GTCCCAAATCGCTCATCTCGATGAGCGACCCGATCTCGTCGCCGACCTCTGCCTCGCTGTCAAACTGGCGAGCTTCCTGAAGAGAGACTTCGGTTTTTGGATTGGTGACCGCGTCGACGATGGTCTTCTTCGACACGACGGAGATCTCACCGGTCTTGGAGTCGATCTCGACTTGAATATTCTCAGCCTGCCCGAAACGCTTCTTGGCAGCCATTTGAAGGGCTGCTTCGATCGCCCCGATCACTCGGCTCTTCTCGATGCCCTTTTGCCGACCAAGTTCATCGATGACTGAAATCAATTCTCGATTCATAGCTCACTCTCCGGCGACTGCTCCTGCAGCCAATCTTGTTCATTTGGTCTGTTCGGTCTGTCTGGTTTGTTTGGTTGCACGAAACTAACCAGATGGACCGGACTTGTTTCTGACGTGCAGTCCAGTAAGATTCCGACGTGCCCTCAGATTCTTTTCTCAGCCTGCTAAAAAGTGACGACGCAGCGCGCTTCAGCGATCGAGTCGAACTCAAAGATGACCTCCCGCTCAGAACGCGAATCGTTCACCACAACCGTGACTCCCTGTTCATTCACTTCCGTCAACCGCCCGACTACACGCCACTGTCCGTCAATCGGCTGCCTGAGCTTCACGCTCACAGGCTTCCCCAATGCCCGGCGATAATCCTGAATCCGTTTGAAGGCCCGATCCAGACCCGGCGAGGAGACTTCCAGCGTATAGGCATGGGGGAACGGATCAGCTACATCCAAGGCTGGACCGATCGCGAGGTGCGCACGCCCGCAATCTTCTACCGTAACGCCGCCCGCCTTATCGATATACACGCGAACGACTGACCGCGCACCTTGCCCCACACACACGACGTCGACCAATTCTAAGCCCAATGCCCAGAGGATGGGCGATACCACCTCGCTGATGCGATCAACGACCGGTCGGGACTCCTTCACCGACGCCCCTCGCCCCGTATCTTTGGATGGCCCATTCAAGAGATCAAACAAAAAAGTGGGCCTGAGCCCACTTCCAATTCCGGACCATAGCACGCCACCTATGCCAAAGCAAGGGGGCTAGCCGACCCGACTGGTGAATCCTGCGCCAAGTCGTTGGGTGATCGGGCCAGGCCGTCCATCTCCAATGATTTTCCCATCTACACGGACGACGGCCAAGACTTCAACCGTGGTCCCTGTGAGAAAAATTTCGTCCGCCTCATAGAGGTCTGCCTGGGCGACAAAGCGTTCCTGAATCGGCAGGCCCTCGCTGAGAGCCAGATCCAACACAACGGACCTCGTGACTCCGGACAGAATGCGCGACCCTTCGGGAGCCGTCATCACCGTTCCCCCCTGAACCACCATCACATTGCTGATGGCTCCTTCAGTAACCAATCCCGCGTTGACTAAAATAGCCTCGAAAACCTGGGCCTTCTTCACTTGTTGTCGCGCAAGAACGTTGGCCAAAAGATTCACGCTCTTGATGTCACAGCGCCCCCATCGGATATCCTCGGTCGTTATCGCTTCCACACCGGCCGCTTGTACTGACCTGTTGAGCGGGTGGAACTCACGAACCGTCATGACGACCGTGGGCGTCAGTTCATCTGAGTAGGCATGATCACGGGGAGCGACACCCCTGGTGACCTGAACATAGATTTTGGCTTCAGGATAGGCGGCCCGCCTAATCCCTTCCAGGACATAGTGAGACCACTCGGCGCTGGAATAGGGCAGCGTCAGGTCAAGCACCGTGGCGCTACGATCCAGTCGAGCCAGATGGGCCTCGAGTGCGAATGGACGCCCCTTGTATGTGCGGATCACTTCGTAGATGCCATCGCCAAACTGGAAGCCTCGATCTTCGATTGAGACTTTTGCCTCGGCCAGCGGCACGAACGTTCCATTAATGAAGGCTATATTCGGCACGATTACGCACTGCTCCGAGACGAGGAATCAGAGGCCGTCACGTCAAAGACGCGCCGATCTTCGGCGGTGAATTTCCACCCCATGCGTTTTTCAAACAGCACCCGGTGGGTGCCTGGCCTGACCGCTTTAAACTCGAAAGTCCGCTGCCCATTATCCACCGCATTATTCCCTGCGATGCGAAGGTAGTCGTCGGCCAGCAACTCGAGCCCCGTAGGATCATAGGTTGGAACCCAAAGCTCCCCTCGCGTTCTGTCTTCCCAGAGATGAATCTGGATGGGATGCTCAAGGGTCGTCTCAATGACCTTGGCCCCATCCGAGTGTGTGGCACCATCATGGCACTGGCTGGATGTCATACTCATCGTCATTTCCACGCCAACCCGCTCATTATTATTTGCCTGATCATGCTATGGTTTTCGCCGAGGCCCGACAAAAATTTCCGCTCCTTCCACCTGCACATCATAACTCCCCACACAATATCCACCGCCGTCCGTCCCTTGCCCGTTTCGAACGTCGAATGCCAGATCGTGCCACGGACAGGCCACGACAAAGCCCTTCACACGCCCTTCACACAAAGGACCGCCTTCATGGGGACAACGATTATGGATCGCAAAATACGTCCCCTCGATGTTGAAAAGCGCAATCTCCCGATTGTTCACCGTGACGACTTTTGATTGCCCGGGCGGCAGGTCGTCGACTAGGGCGACGGATTGAAAACCCTCTAGCATGCTGTACCGACTCCTCTTTTCATGCGTTTCACCAAGTCTCCCGCGCGCGTTACATTCGAAGCGTATATTTCAACTCCAGCCCAATGGTGACCCCTTCCTGCTTGATGAAACCCGCTCCTGTTTGAATCGCGTAGCGGACCGCTTCGGGAGAGGAACTATACTTGGGGCAGTCATCTTCCCGGCAGGGAGCGACATTTTCCTTGAGCCCCACAATATGATGGCTTTCATCAATCCACATCATGTCCACCGGAAACCGATACTCCTTCGTCCAGATGTGGTTCTGGCCGGTCGACTCGAATATATAAAGCAATCCACTATTCGCTGGCAACGTCTCTCGAAAGGCAAGACCGACGAGCAGTTTCTCCGGTGTATCCGCCACTTCCGTCTCGAGCTCACGGCCATTTGGAAAGGAGACGATAATTATGGTTTCGTCTTTTCGATCGATGAGAAAGTATGACGCGCTCATCAAGAAAATCGCCATGAGGATGAGCGTGATGATGCGCTTTTTTTTCTGCCCTCCATCGCTCACCGGTAAGGTGGTCATGGACATTCCCTATCACAACTCGTCACGATTCCCTGGGCCCAAAGGCCCATTAATGAAGGGAATCTAGGCCTTCTGAGCAAATGCCGTTCTGTTGACTTGGAAAAGAGCGGCAGACTAGAATGGCGTTCGCGTCGCGGCACGCATCATGGTCGTGACGGGGTGAAATTGTCAACCGTGTGTGTCTCTATCGTAGTAAGAAGGAGGCGAGGGTCATGGCGCTGCTGATTACCGATGAATGTATCTCCTGTGGAGCCTGCCTGCCCGAATGTCCGAACGAGGCGATTTTTGAAACTCGCAGCGACGCGGAAACGAAGGGCAATCATGTGGGCGATGGCCAGGGAGTCGGCGATAGTATTTATGTGATTACGCACGCCCGCTGTACCGAATGCGTTGGACACTTCGACGAACCGCAGTGCGCCGCCGTCTGCCCGGTTGATAATTGCTGCATTTCTGACCCGGCGTATCCGGAAACGACGGAAGTCCTGCTCGAGAGGGCGAAGACGCTCAATCCGGATAAGGCGATCGATCCGGCGAAAGTCTGGAGCGGCGTGCGCAATTAATCAACGCTCGTGTTCAACAAAGAAGGCCCTGCTTCTCTCGTGAGAAGTAGGGCCTTTCTGTCTCAAGCAGGATACTCAAAAAGGCCGTCTAGCAATCCGTGAAACGTTTCAGAGCAAGAGCGCTCGGCAGTCCTACGTTTCACGTCTTACCTTTCACGGTTCTTGAGAGCGAAACGAGAACGCCGCTTGGGAAAAGGCGCGTCCCTGGGCAAAGAGGCTGTCTTGGCAGCCTCAGGGCAGGTGGGTGCAGTAGTCGCTGGGGTCGGGCGGGAGAGAATGGCAACTTTTTCAGCATCCTGCGAAAAACCATCGCCCTCTCCGTGCTGCCGCAGAGAGGGCGATGATAACTCACACCTATCAAAAACTGTTACTTGATCATAAGAATTTTGCCGCCGACATGCCCCGGATGCAGGTGACAACGATAGGTCAGCGTATTCCCCTGAGTGGCGTAGAACATGTCGCTGGTCGGGACCCCGATATACTTGGTTTCGCCAGGCTTCAACACCACTTCGGCTTTCATCACAAACGGTGAACCAGCGTTCGTGGCATCGGTCATCTGGAATCCATGGTCAGCAGTGGCATTGTTCGTCACCTTGAGCAGGACAGGGCGACCAGGCCGAACTTTGAAATCGATGATCGTGACGGGTGGATACCACGTCTTTAAGGTACCAATCTCGATCGCGAACAGCTGGGCATCGACATCCAGCTCCTTGAACGACTGACCCACAACGGAGCCAGTCTCCAAATCCCCGATTTCGACTCCGCCTGCCTGGAGTGCAAACGCTGCAGATGCTCCAGCTACGACCATCACAAGGACGAAGAAGGCCCCCAACATCGTCTTGCCCATGACCTACCTCCTTACGAGAGAAGAAGAAATGTGATTACGTTAGTGAATACTTACGGCCAAGCCACGTAGCCATGCCCCTGCTGACCACTACTTCCCTGCATCTGCCCTCATGTCGTAACAGCATGTAAGATCTTCGAGAGCGACCTTATAGATAGCACCGCGACGAAAACGGAAGCAAGAACGTTAATCTAACTCTTTTCTGGCCCCCCCCTCAACACAGATGCTCGCGTCAACACTGGAGCCTGTCCGACATTGCCCATTCTACTGCGGCGAACAATGCACAGGCATCTGCTTTGTTCTCGACCCCAAAAATCCTGTATTCCAGCGAATACGCCTCCGGTTTTTCGGGGCCTGCGGTCGCGCATCTGCCCGCGCCTTCTTCGCTTCATCACGAACGTCAATGCCGGACAGGCTCCTAGTCACATTTATTTCATAAACTTAGTGCGCGCTCTCCGTCTCTGGCTGCACCTCTTGAACCCTGGACCCGATCAAAAGATCATACGGCGCATAGTTGTCCGTTAACACGACACCTGCCTCCCAGGGTTGCGTGCGATGGGTACCCAGCAAGGCAATGGCCTCGAATGGAAGGCGCTGTTGCTCGACCAATTTATTCACATTGGCCACAATGGTAGGGAGTGTGTGCCGTTCGAGCGGCGCGCCGGCAAAAAAAATTAGATTCTCTGCTCGCGACTGAGGAGAATTCCAGGGCCCCTTGACCGCAAAAGACTCGACGTTGGGAAAGGACCGTCTCATCGTCTGCACGACCGCATTGGCCCGCAACAGATCTCCACCCTCGCCTGACGAGGCCAAATTCACTGCCAGGATACCATTCGGCGCAAGATGGGCGCGCAATTCCGCGAAGAACTCCAACGTGGTCAGGTGAAACGGAATCATGTGTCGGGCAAACGCATCGACCCACATGAGGTCGTACGTCCGCTCCGTGGAATTCAGAAATACCCGGGCATCCCGAACGTGCACATGATGCTGGGGAGGCGGGTGATAGGAGAAATATTCTTCGGCCATGCGGACGACCGCGGGATCGAGTTCAACCACGTCCAGCTCGAGTTCAGGCCATCGATGGGCAAGCCACTTCGCCAGCGATCCGCCTCCGTGACCTAAAATCAGACCTCGTTTCGGTTCGGACACCAAAGCCAGCGACGCGACCATCAGTTGACTATAGGGGAGAAACAGGGTGACAGGATCCGCCTTCCACATGACCGCGTGGAAGGTCCGGTCCAAGACAAGGTAGCGAAACAGATCGTCATCGCGAATTCGCACTTGCTGGTAAGGGCTGTCTTCCTGATAGACCGGCGCCTTCAACATCTGGATCGGAGACCAGGCACCGGCCCCCAACCCTCCAACGCATAGGAAGAGCATTCCGATCACCAGCGGCCGTGCGGTCGTCCCCCTGATCAACCACCAGAGACCAAGCCCCGCTTGAATGACGCCGAGCCACGCGAGAAGCGCCTGGCTGCCGATCCAGGATAGAAAAAAAAACGCCGTCCCCCAGGTTCCTGCCAAGCTCCCCACAGTCGAGAGCGCGATCATCCGACCGGTATGCCGGCCGACATACTCAAGGTCCGATACGGCTAATCGCAGCATGGCCGGCAGCACGCCGCTCAGACCAAAGGCCGGCGGGCCCAAGAGCAGCGTCACGGCGACACAAGGTCCCCACCGAGGGTCCTCAATCGCCGCCGCTACCTTAAAGAGCACCGGCTGGCCGAGCCACGCGGTAAGAAACGTCCAAGCTCCGGAGAACAGCAGCAGACCGGCCAGCACCTGTGCGCTAGGGTACCGGTCGGAGACCCAGCCGCCGAAGGCATACCCGCTGCTCATTGCGGCAAGAATCACTCCGATCAATGCACCCCAGACAAACAGGGAGTTTCCGAAGATGGGAGCCAAGAGCCGGCTTCCCAAAATTTCGAGCGCCATGACCACCGCACCGGTCGCCAGCGCTGTTATCAGTAGACACCATCGAGGGGTATGAGTCGACCGGTTCACAAGACCCATGCGGAAACATTACACAGGGTAGGGAGACGATCCGGCGCTGCCCCGAAAGCCCACACGATCACAGACCGCCCCAGTTTTTGAAATAACGTAAGAGATCGCGGACGGAGATGATCCCGACAATCTGTCCCTCCTCGGAGATTGCGAGATGCCGAATCCCATGTTCCGCCATCTTCTCACTCGCCTCGTGGGCCGAGCTCGTAATCTCAATCGACAGCAGTGGGCTGCTCATGACGGCACGGACCGACGTCTCTTGTGCCGGGCACGATTCGGCCATCCCCTTGCGAACCAAGTCCGATTCGCTGACTATACCGGTGTAGCGACCGGCCTCGTGGACCAGCACTGCGCCAACCCTCGTGTCGCGCATCAGCTTGGCCGCCTCCAACAGCGTTGTGTCTGGACTGATTGTGCGCAAGGTCCGGCGCATCATCACGGCGAGAGGTCGCTGAAGAGGTCCGCTCTGAATCGCCATACGACAGGATCCGTCCGATGAAGGGAGCAAATATTACTCAGCCCTCATGCACCTGTCAACGAACGGCTCCTCCCGGTGGAAATGACTTTCTATAACTTTGTTGCCGGCCCCCGGTACCGTTGCTATACTCGGCCCAGATTGTTCTTGGTTATAGGAGGATAGCATCCCATGCATATCAGTGTGATTGGAACCGGCTATGTCGGGTTGGTAACAGGAGCCTGTTTTTCGGAGTTCGGCGTCAACGTGACATGCATGGATACTGACGCCAAACGGATCGCCAGGCTTGAGAAAGGCGATGTACCATTCTATGAGCCTGGGATAACGGAGCTCGTCGCCAAAGGAATCAGAGAGAACCGGATCAGCTTTACCACCGACATCGCCAAGGCCGTTGACAAGGCTCTTGTTATCTTCATTGCGGTTGGAACCCCACCGCGACCGGACGGATCGGCCGATCTCTCATACGTAGAAGAAGTCGGTCGCGGCATCGCCAAAAACATGACCGGGTACAAGGTCATTGTCACTAAGTCGACCGTCCCGGTGGGGACGGGGGAAAAGTTGCGTGAAGTGATCGAGGCCAATCAATCAGGCAAATTCCGGTTCGACATTGTCTCCAACCCGGAGTTTCTTCGCGAAGGGTCCGCCATTGAAGACTTCTTGCGACCGAACCGGGTTGTCATCGGCACAGACAGCGAACAGGCGGTTGCAATCATGAAAGATCTCTATCGTCCGCTCTATCTCATCGAGACTCCGTTCGTCGTGACAGACATCCCGACTGCTGAAATGATCAAGTACGCCTCCAACGCATTTCTTGCCACTAAAATTTCGTTCATCAACGAAATCGCGACGGTCTGCGAGCGGGTGGGCGCCAATGTGCAGATGGTGGCGAAAGGGATGGGACTCGACAACCGCATTGGATCGAAGTTTCTGCACGCAGGACCGGGGTTCGGTGGATCATGCTTCCCGAAAGATCTGGCCGCTCTCGTACAGACGGGGGAACGAGTCGGCTATCCCATGCAGATCGCAGGCGCCGCCGTCCTCATCAACGAACAGCAACGAGGCCGGATGATCGAAAAGATCACGAAAGAAATTGGGGGGCTCAAAGGAAAGACGTTCGCGATGTTGGGCCTGTCCTTCAAGCCTAATACGAACGACCTGCGGGATGCGCCGGCCCTGGCCATGGCGCAAGAACTCATAAAACAGGGCGCCACGGTTCGCGCCTACGATCCCGCCGCGCTCGAGGAAGCCTGTCAGATCGTTTCGGGCCTCGTTCCCTGCAAAGATGCCTATGATACGTCTCAGGGAGCAGACGCCTTAATCCTCATGACCGAATGGAACCAGTTCCGGACCCTCGATTTCGATAGATTGAAAACCGCATTGCGCCAACCCATCTTCTTCGATTTACGCAACGTCTATGAACCGGACCGGGTCGCAGCATTTGGCTTCCGTCACATTTCGGTCGGGAGGCCGAGTAAGGCTCCCGCCCAGTCCAAGTAACAGCGCCATTATTATGTGAGTCGCGGCACTTCGACGGCTTTGACCTCATCTTTGACTTTCGGCTTGTAGCCCATCCGGTCCAACACCTTCATCACTCGTGTCTTCAGCCGATCGTCGGCATCGACCAGTGCCGTGGCCAGAGGCTCGACGGCGGGCTTTCCGATTTTACGGATGATTTCCGTCACGGATTGTCTGACCTCATCTTCCTCCGAAACCAGCAAAGGCACGAGTGATGACACCGCCGGCCCGCCGATCTTGATCAATGAATCATAGGCGCGCTGCCGGACATCGCCGACTTCATCCGCCAACGCATCGACCAACGGCCGCACAGCGCGGGTTTCTTTGAGCTCACCCAGCACTTCAGCCGCATACTTGCGGTTAAGCCAGTGGCTGTCCTTAAGGTCCAAGAGCATCGCGTCGGCTCGCGCCGCATTGGGATCCTTCGCACGAATCCGAAAGCTCTTGGCGATCCGTCTCCCGCCTTCTTCAACGACGCGAATCGTGGCGCCATCCCCTATCTTGAGCATTCTCAGCTCTTCAAGCGCCTCGTCATCAACGTCCAACACGACCGTTTTACCGTCGTAGGCCAACAATTCGACTTCGAGCTGTTTCGCCTCAGGGTTCACCGCTACGACTCGTTCCGTGACGAGATTGAACCCGTCCTTCTTCACGCCTCCCTTCGGACCAATCTGAATAAGCTTTGGAAGAGCTTCATCCGCCATGATGTGTATCCTTTACGTCGAAATAAAGATTACGGCTTCGCGTTCCATCCCAGACTCGCCAACACACCTTCGACCGTTTCCTGCACCATCGTATTCTCATCTTCAAGCAGCGGAAGCAAGGGATCGATGGCCTGCTTTGCCCCGAGCCGTGCGAGCGACTCCGCCGCGTTTCGCCGCACGAGCCAATCTTCATCCTTAAGCGATTCGATCAACGGGCCGACTCCGCGGGCATCGCCGATCTTGCCCAAGGCTTCGGCCGCATGGCGCCGCACCATCCAATTATTGCCCAGCAGTCCGTCGATCAAGGCATCCACGGCCCGCGCATCGCCGATTTTTTTGAGCACACGCGCCACGTCCTCACGTACCGTGTTATCGGTCAGCGCCTCGACCAACGCAGGAACCGCACGCGCATCGCCGACCAGCTCCAGCGCCCACACGGCTGCGGTTCGCACTGCGCCATCTTTGTCTTTGAGTGCCTTCACGAGGGGATCGACGCCCCGAGGGTCCTTCAGCTTCCCCAATCCCGACGCAGCCTGCTCGCGAATCGCCCATTCATCGTCCTCTAACGCCTCGATCAGCGGATCGACGACAGATGGACCGATCCGCACGATGGCGCTGGTCGCCGCTTCCCGAATCAGAACATCTTCGTCCGCCATGAGCCCAATCAGTGGTTCCACCGCGTCCTCGCCCACTTGACTCAAACTGGCAATCGCATGATCCCGGAGCGCTTCGTTGTCGTCCCGAAGGGCCCCGATCAATTGTTCAATCCGTTCAGCCTGCACATCGTCACTCATCGTCGTCCTGTCCCCCCTGACTCACGACAGGTGTCCCATCGAGCGCTTCCAGTTTATCGGAGATCAACCCGGAATTGTAGGCGACCAAGCCGTCTCGGTCCGACCTCAACCGATCGAACAGCTCCTTGTACGGCCGCAACACATCCACATCTTTCACTTTAGCCAAGGCTTCCATGGCATAGACCCGCAGGGGTCGGATGGGAATGGCCTCGATATAGAGTTGGGCAGGCCTGGCATCGCCGATCAAACCCAATGATTTCATCGCCAGTTCCTTCACACCCGTATCTTTATCGACCCGCAACCGCTGCATCAAAGGCTCGACCGCGCGGACATCGCCGATCTTCCCCAGCAAGTCGGCGGCGGCTTCACGGACCAGCCAATCGTCATCTTCCAGATACTCGATCAAAATCTCTACGCTCGGACGCCCGAGGGCCAGAAGATTGATCACGGTGCTCATGCGAGCTTCTTCCCGTTCGCTCAACTCCTCAATCGCGCGAAGCGCGTCAAACACCTCGTCGATGCGCTCACGAATCGCGCTCAACTTCTTGAGCGTCCGCACGGCAATATCACGAACGGCTGGCTGTCCCATGGCACTGATGAACGAATCCGCCGAACGGGGATCGAGCAGATGTTCCAGCATCTTCGCAGCCATGATCTGCGCCTCTGGATCCTGATGAGTCAACATCTCGCAGAGTGGCGCGATCGCATTCGGCAAGACTCCCAACAACTGCGAGGCCGCCAGGCAAATCCCTTCGTCCTTCGAGGCATAGAGCAACGAGGCCAGCTCTGCTGCAGTCGACTCGTCAAGCACCCCCGCCATGTGTT
>DASVEA010000218.1:0-8488 GCA_036380815.1 Nitrospiraceae bacterium | reverse complement strand
GCGCTCACCGACCATGTGACGGCGGCGGTCTATTCGATTAATCGTCTGCAGCCGGATTCGCTCTGCTTCGTGCTGCCTGAAGGGGCGAAGTCGCTCGTAGAATCCGAAGTCCAGCCAATGATCGAGCACATGCCTAGACGGTGGGATTGGGTGATCCTCGCTGAGACCGGCGAATTTGTCGGCTGTTATCAGACGCTCGCACGATCACTCCCGGAGATGTTGCGTATATGGGATGTGCAATCAGGCGAGCTCGTCGTCGATGTGACCGGGGCCACCCCAGCCATGGCGGGAGCACTGACGTTGGTCACCATGCCGATGAGTTCGCGGATCGTGTCGATCGTGCCGGCGCGAGAGGGGCAGGAGGGGGACAGGATTGATATCGCCGGGCAGCCGTTCGTATGGACGCAGGGGAATCCGTGGGATGAGGCAGCGTCTGTCTCACGTCGCGAGGGCTGTGAGCTGTTCAACCGCAGACTGTTTGCCGCAGCGGCAAAGCTGTTCCGCGAGGTCGAAGCACGGGTGAGCGGCGGGCAGAAACCGCTCTATCGTGCCTTTGGAGACTTGGCCGATGGCTACGATCTGTGGGAACGATTTCACTATCGTCAAGCTTGGGAGAAACTCAGGACTGCCCTGAAGGCTTTCGAGATGGCGTCTCTGTGGGGCGGACCACCAGGACTCACGTCGCTGTTACCAGCCATCAAAGCGAATGCGGGATTTTTGGAAAAGCTCGTCCTCGATCCTGCTCCCGTGAAAGACATGCAGGCCTCCGATCTCCTGGCCCATGCCGGCCGGCGACTGCATGGCTTGCACGATCCGGAAGCAGCGATGGTCTCGCTCGTTCGTGCGCTCGAAGCCTTTGCCCAGCGTCAACTATTCAAGCAATACACGATCAAGACCTGGGACGTGCAGCTGGAGCAATTGCCGCAGGCGTTACGAGAAACCTGTCAATCTTGCTGGCTGGAAGATATCGACGGCAAGTACAAGTTGCCCCTGCAGGCGCAGTTTCGGGCGCTGGCCGGATTGGGCGACCAGATGGGGCAAGCATTTTTGCGCGAGTGGCCGACAATGAAACCCCTGCTCGATGCCGCCAACCATGCGGTCCTCGGCCACGGCTTCGAGCCGGTCAAAGCCGAGCGGGTGCAGCAGTTGTACGACGTGGTCGTCAAGCTATCGGGCGTGAACGAAGCGGCATTACCAAAATTTCCGGTGCTGAGCCTCTAGTGCACGTGCTCGGGGAAATCTTGAGGACACGGAACAGGGTTCAGAATGTCGTCGAAGGCGGTAAGGCTTGGTCTACGGAAAATCTAGCGTTTATAGGGTCCCGGGATGCCGGGTTCCGTGAGTTCAGACTATTATGAGTTTGAGAACTAGACTGACAGACGTGCAGAGTTGACCGCGCGATCACTTCATGCCGCACGCAACTTTCCACACAGTTTGGCCCACACTGCCTGGCATGACTGGTACCCACCTACCTACTTCTGAGTTGGTATAAACCACCGTTCCACTTCCCATATTGCCCGAGAATTCCTTGAGCGCCAGCACCCGACCGCGCTCTTCTGCACAGTCGAATTCCCATTGTTCCTTGGCAGTCAAAAACCTGATGCCCCCCACGGTTTGTACAGTCTTGTAGTCGTAGAATTGCCAAATCTTCACCAGATTACTGTTGCGGCGTATGGTGGCTGGATCCACGTATACAGACTTTCCTGCT
Organism: Nitrospiraceae bacterium; assembly: GCA_036380815.1. GTDB lineage: Bacteria > Nitrospirota > Nitrospiria > Nitrospirales > Nitrospiraceae > Palsa-1315. The sequence goes on along the minus strand of DASVEA010000218.1, from coordinate 6,780 downwards.
TCGTCGCTGTCACTAACCTTGATCCACTCCGCATACGCTGGACTACTACTCAACACCAGGAGAGTTATCATGATCAGTCGTTTCATATGCCTCACATTGATCAGTTAGGTTGACCGCGCGATCACTTCTTGCTGCAGGCAACTTTCCACAGAGTTTGGTCAAGACTACCTGGTGAAACTGGTAGACGCTTGCCTTTGCCCGAACTGCGATCAAGCAAATTACCACTCCCTATATTGCCAGAAAAATACATGACCGCAAGTCCCCTAAAGCGTTGTTCCGCACAGTCATATTCCATTTGCGCGTTTGCCGACGAATATGAAACGCCCGCCTTGGTTTGTCTTGTCTTGAAGTCCAACAGTATCTCCATCTTCACCAGATCCCCTTCGCGGTTCATGGTGACTGGATCCGCGTTTGCGTCCATTCCTGCTTCGACTTTGCCACCAACCGCTACCCAATTGGCATACGCAGGATTACTACTCAGGAAGAGAAGGATGGTTAGAAGCAGTCGTTTCATTGGGTCGCCCCTGCATTAGGTTGTCACTACTGCGGGTGGAATTGCGGCAGTGTGCTCCCGTTTGAGGGTGCGGTCAAATGAAACTCGGAGCGGCTTCGCAGTATTCTGTGGCGGGCAAGGGCTGATCGCTGCGAGCGATTGCGAAGAGAATCAGCGTGTCTACTGCGAGTGTGGCGTGGACGTTGCGGCGAGGGGGGGCTCAGTTGAAACGATTGAGGCAAGTGGAACGAAGTGAAAGTCTGTGAGGGGGAGATAAAGGAAAGTTGTGATTGTGGAGAGGGGAGACGATCACTACTTCACAGTTGTTTTCTAGACAATGGTGTATTACCGTTGGGTTGTCTTAGATAGGAAGATGGAAAATTGGATGAGATGTTTTCGATTGTTATAAGCGAACACTTGCAGTCTGAGAATCGTTGATATAGCAGTGGAAATACGAATCTATTACGAAGATACCGATTGCGGCGGGGTGGTGTACTACGGCAATTATCTGAAATATTTCGAGCGGGCGCGGACGGAGTATCTCGAAGAGCGAGGGTTATCGGTGGCCGGGCTCATGAAAGAAGGCACGGTGTTTGTCGTGGTACACGCAGAAGTGGATTACCGATCTCCAGCCCGCTACGGCGACCGGTTGATCATCGAGACGGTCGTCTCCGACATGACGGCAGCCTCCTTCACGTTTTCACACGTGGTCCGAGAACGGGAGAGCCGGCGTGTGGTCGTTGAAGGATCGGCCAGGTTGGCGGCAACGGATGGAAATGGGAAAGTGAAGCGACTCGACAAGACGATGAGTGCCGTATTAAAATAATTGTCTTCTATAAGGAGTCATGAAATGGAAACGGGATGGGTAAGTTATGGCTTGCCACCACTCGGAAGCTTGCTCATGGTAGCTGGCTGGACGATCGGTATAATCGTACTCGGCTGGTGGTTTTTTATGCCAAACCCGATGGCTAAAGACAGGAAGAACAGGAAGAAGCCGTAACCCAACTGCAGATCGTCTCCTTCACCTCGGTCTTCGCCATCGCAAGAGCGCACAGCACGAAGGGTACCCAACGGCAACGCTGTTGAGTGTTCCGGGTCAACTCTCTGGTTGGGCGCTGTCACCGTGTAAGTGTTGGTTTAGCGCTGCGCCGAGCTCTTGGCACTTATTCATGAGGCCTTCATAGGTCTTGAGGTTGGCGTTGTACTCGGCCATCGGATACTTGCTGAGTTCACCTTGGCTCTTCTCGTAGAGCCGTCCGCAGATCTCCCGGAGAGCTTGGACAGCTTCGAGCACCGCCGCCGTGTACTGGTGGGAACCCTCTAAAGACCCTGACTCTGCCTTCAATGCTGATGAAATAGCCGCCAGTTCGGACGCCAACCGACCGAGGTCTCTAAAGTGAGCCCCAAAGTCAGTGGCCTTGAAAATTCCAGGAATTGGGAGTGTCTTGCGCCAAGAAAACTTAAAGATCGCGTCGTGAATCACGACGTACTCGCGAAGGATTGCATTCGCTCGGATCAGTTCCTCGGGAAGGTCCGGCATGTGTCACTCACGAGAATGGGCCTCAGAGCCTGAGGAGCTGTCTCCGTGTGAGGAGCGGGACAGGCTTGCCGCAGACGGTAGAGCCAATCCACGGCCTCCATGTGCCCGTCTCGATTCGCGTCTACACGCGTTCGCGGCAAGCCTTCATTAATAATGCGGGCTAGGCATCACCTCTGTTTCGTTTCTCTTGTTTCCAAGCCCCCCAGGCATAGAAAAACCCCACAGGCGCACTGATGATGCAAACCCATGCCAGAGGGGACGATTCTGCGAACAGCCAACCGGCAAGAGCGGTATAGATAATTGCTCCGACAAAGTAGACGTACCAAGGAATCTTGCTCTTTTTGTTCAAAGGTGTGTCAGTTGGCGATGTCATTCGAGTGACCCGATGCGCCCGGTGATGCCCAACTATGTATTATCTGGTTTCGTATAACAAGCCAGGTGCTCTTCCTCCAAAACCTTTCACGTTTGACGATTCACGTTTCACGGATTGCTGGACGGGTTAGCCATCAACTTTACCGCCTGACTCACGAACGCGCTGCACAATATACGCCCGCGTTTCTGGCGACAGGCACGCGAGCGGCAACGTGGTGAACTGTGCCTTGGAGTACAGCAAAAGCCACACGCTAGGGAACTGCCACAGCTCTTTGACGGCTGACCATTGAAGCGTTGAAGGGCCGATGTCAGAAACTATAGTGAACGAGGACTCGTCAGCACGGAACGTGGCTTGAGGCTTGTCCATCTGGCGGAACTTGCGTAGCGAATTGCGGTAGTGAACGACGTAGACAGCCGCGGCGAACCCGATGCCCAGCACCAGCACGGCCGCAATCGTACCGACGAGCCAAGAGGCCATACCTTGCGCAACGAGTACGACGAGACCGAGCACGGCAACCAGGAGCGCAGCAAGGAAGCCGACACCTACGGAGCGCCGCCAAAATGCGAACACCGCCTGGCGAAGCAGCGCCTCGCTATAGATGAGTGTGGCCTCGTGGGACATGGTGGCTATATAAGTCCCTAACGTATGCTAGAAAGTGAACGTCTGCTCCTCAGCGACCAAAAAGATCGGTCTTTCTCCGGTGGAGATAGACACGGCATGGGCCAATGTCTCCTTCGCCCCTGCTGAAGCAGCGCAGGCCTCCAGGGCTTCCATCGTCGGGAAATAAATCTCGGCGATACGGTCAAAAGGTGGCGTCCCCTGAGGAGATGCCAGCACCTTCGTCGCCACAAGCTTGGTCTTGCCGCCCAACTTTTTAACCGCCATGGGTACGTGCTCGTCCTGAATACCTTCTCGAAGGCTTCAATATCAGTCGGACGAGGGTAGATCACCATGAATTTTACTCCAGCCATTTTTCCCTCCGTTTCATGTGTTTCTCACGTTCTCACGCCAAACGGATGAGTCTGCAGCAAGCTGCCTGCGTGCAGCAGAGCACGTTGACCTGAACACGCTGATGGGAGGAGAGTCTACTTGAGCGCTCAACACTTGTTCAATAGTGCGTCCTGTTCACGATTAACAGTCGGAGGCGGTCGACTGGAGCGAAGAGTTATGCCTCAGAACCATCGGCGCACGGCTTGCTTGTAGGTTTCATATTCATCGCCGAATTTGGCAGACAGCGCGCGCTCCTCGGGCGAGATTTGAAAGCGGTTCATGTACGCGACATAGACCGGCAGGAGCAGGAATGGCAATGTATGGGACAGAAATGTCGCCCAACCGATGAGCGCGAGCAGGAAGCCAACATACATGGGATTTCGGCTAAAGCGATAGACACCTGACGTTACGACAGATGAAGCAGCGGCGGGTGTGGTGGGATTGACGGTGGTTTGGGCCTTCTGGAACACGTAAACCCCTGCAAGGATGAAGAGGATGCCGACACCGGAGATAGTGACCGCGAGACCATGACTCCAAGGCAACGTAATAGCGAGTGACGGCAGCTGCATCGCAGCGAACCACATCGCCCCGGCAAGCACGAGTACCAGAACTAGCGGCGGGACTTTGAGTTCAAGGGCGTTCACAAGATTGAGACAGAGGGACAACGTCGTCGGTGAGCGGCCGCGGCGACACTATTCAGCCCAGGAATCGGAGGCGTTTGTAAGAGGGCCGAAAGCAATCGCCAGAAGTTCGCGATCCGTCAGCACGGCCCATCCGCAGGATAGGACTAAGTATCGTGCCAGGTCGATTGTGTAGCCACAAGGCATGGCGTGATAATCCTACGGCAGTTCACAGAATGCCGCAAGAGGAGACGCGCACGGGAAGGCGAAGCTTCGGACATGTCAACTGAAGAAACGCTTATCGCCAACTGCCCAAATTCCGACCGTCGACGAAGACATTGGCCACGAGGCGATCGTAAGCATCTTCGCGGTGTGTACGCTTCGGAAGGAGTCTTCCGCGATGCCCAGCGTAGCTACTCAGCAGGTACACTTGTTTGCGAATTCCGTTGTCCCTGAACTTCTGGGGGCACAAGTGGATGACGAGGCAACGTCGACTTGAGGCTTTGGTCCATTGAGCGATGGGTTCCCTTTGCATTCTTGTGCGGACGCAATCCTCTCTCGCGGTGTAGTCGACGCAGCTTGATGTCACTCCCCGCCCGTGCGTCTGGTTTCCTGCAAAGGTCGCAAGAAGGGCGAAGATCGGATTCGGTGTGCCCGGGAGTCAAGGGCCTTGTGGACAATGATGAGGATGGGGCAGTCGATTGTTGTGCCGGGATCAGATGGGGGAAGACTAGCATGACACCGACGGCGATGAGCGCACCGAACGTGGTTAGACCTCGTGCCATGTCTCTTGCGGGAAAGCATACTCCATGCCAGAGCGGTCTGGTTGACAATACAAAAATCCGCATGCTGGAATGGCGGCGTCTCTCGTCGTTCGCAAGATACGCTTCACGAGTTCTGCTTCACGATTTCACGGAGGCTGCGATGGATATGATGGGACGTGTGGGGCTGATCGAGATTCCGATCTTGATCGCGCCCGATCAAAAGGTCTGGATGGATCGTATGATTAAGGAAGGCAAGATCGCCATTCCTCCAGGCGGGACGCTGGAAAAAGGCTCGCTCTATTCGATGTTTGTCCGGATGCTCCTGCATAACGCAATGGAAGAGCAGAAGCGGCAGGAGGTGTTGGACGCGGAAGACGAGGACGACGAGTAGGAAGCTGTTGAAAACAACCGCCAGCTTCGTTCTCGCTTCGCTCAAGGCTTCAACGTACTCAGAGTACGCCTCAGCCTTTCGCTCGCTGCGGCCTTGCTGGATGGCTATTTTGAACAGCTTCCAAGGAAGGCTACGTCTCGGGCTTTCGCTCGTTGCGGCCTAGCAACGAACTCGTTTTGAGCATCCTGTGGGGGTAAGCGGATGTATCTGAAACAATCCAAAACTGTATCAAGCGAGATACGAACGACGCTTCACGAGCACGCAGTTAGAGCTTCTTGAAAGCGATAGTGGCGGATTTGATCGTGTATTCGATATCGCGGGTTGAATGAGCGGTCGAGAGGAAGGCGGCCTCGAATTGAGAGGGGGCCAAGTACACCCCCTGTTCCAGCATCGTGTGAAAGAATTGTCCGTATCGCTTCGCGTCTGACAGTTTTGCCGTGTTCCAATCCACCACCGGGCCTGACGTAAAGAAGGCCCCTAGCATCGAACCGACTCTGGTTTGTGTGAGCGGCACACCCGCCTTTTTCGCGGCGTCACCAATTCCGTTGGCCAAGGCTGCTGATTTTTCTTCCAGTTTCTTATAGACCCCATGGGCCTTGAGCTGCTTGAGCGTTTCAATGCCGGCGGACACGGCTAACGGATTTCCCGACAACGTCCCCGCCTGATAGACCGGCCCCAACGGCGCGATCAGCTCCATGATCTCTTTCCGCCCTCCGTAGGCGCCGACCGGCAATCCTCCGCCGATGATTTTACCCAGTACCGTCAGATCCGGAGTAATGCCGTAGAGCGTTTGGGCTCCGCCGTAGGTCACGCGGAAGCCGGAGATCACCTCGTCGAAAATCAGAAGGATGTCGTTTTCTGCGGTGAGTCGACGGAGTGACATAAGGAATTCCGGCGCCGGCGGCACGACACCCATGTTCCCAGCGATCGGTTCCAGAATAATGCAGGCCAGCGTGTTCCGATGTTCCTTGACGATCTGTTGAACCGCCCGGAAGTCGTTGTATGGGACCGTCAAGGTGTGCTTCGCAAAGTCAGCCGGAACTCCAAGCGAATCCGGGATCCCCAGCGTGGCCAAACCTGAACCGGCCTTCGCCAGCAAATAATCGCTATGGCCGTGATAGCACCCTTCAAATTTCAGAATACTGTCTCGCTTCGTAAACCCACGCGCGACACGAATCGCGCTCATGACCGCCTCGGTGCCGGAGCTGACGAGTCGGACCTTTTCCATCGATGGGAAGGCGTCGCGGATCATGCGGGCGAGCATGACTTCCAGCTCGGTCGGTGCGCCGTAACTGGTTCCGTTTGCAGCAGCCTTTTTGATCGCACTGATGACCGATGGGGCGGCATGGCCCAAAATCATCGGGCCCCATGACAGGACATAGTCGATGTAGGTGTTCCCATCGACGTCGTAGAGGCGGGCACCTTTGGCGCGCTTGATAAACCGGGGTTGGCCTCCGACGGAGCGAAAGGCGCGCACCGGACTATTTACACCCCCAGGAATTAACTGCTGCGCGTCGGCAAACAGCTTGGCTGAACGAGTGGTTTTCATAATGGGGGCGCACAGTACCACGCAGTTGAGCCTCGGTCAAGAAAGAGGAGGATTATACGG
>DASVEA010000217.1:0-4632 GCA_036380815.1 Nitrospiraceae bacterium | reverse complement strand
TTTCGAGTACAAACCGAGGATGCGCGCTGAGCCGGAGTGAATCCTCCGCTTGCGTGAAGATCGCAAACAATTCCTGAAGTAGTTCGGGCGAGAACGAGCGCGCATCAGCGGCCATCTGTGTAAGGTCTTCCGCGGAGGCCTCGATCAATCCCTGCCATTCTTGGGGTGAGGGCACCACCGATACCACCAGCATGTTGCGCAAATACTCGACAACCTCCGCACAATAGGCCCGCAGATCGTGGCCCTGGTCCAATAGCTGGGCCAGCACGCGAAGCGCCGCGGCGCTCTCCTGAGCCGTGACGGCCTGAACCATGGCGCGAACGAGCTCTTGTGGAACCGCCCCCAGCAAGGCTTCCAGATCCGTATGCACGATCGTCTTGCCGCCGAACGCTACTGCCTGATCGAGCAGGCTCAAGCCATCGCGCATGCTGCCCTCGCTGGCCCTGGCGAGCGCCATCAAGCTCCGCTCCTCGATCACAATCTGATCCTGATCGACCACATGGCGCAATCGCTCGACGATCTCAGTTCGCGCAATCCGGCGGAAGTTGTAATGCTGGCAGCGGGAGAGAATCGTCGCTGGAATCTTATGAATCTCGGTGGTGGCGAAAATAAACACGACGTGCGGCGGCGGCTCCTCCAGCGTCTTCAACAGCGCGTTGAAGGCCGAGTTCGACAACATGTGGACTTCGTCGATGATGTAGACCCGGTATTTCCCACGAAACGCGGCAAACTTCACGTTCTCTCGGATCTCCCGCACATCGTCCACGCTCGTATTGGACGCTCCATCGATCTCCATGACATCGACGGAAGTCCCCTGCGCAATTTCGAGGCAGTTGGAACAGGTGCCGCAAGGCGTGCCGGTCGGCCCCTGCTCACAATTGAGCGCCTTGGCGAGAATTCTCGCGACCGTGGTTTTCCCCACGCCGCGGGTTCCGGAAAAGAGATACGCTTGGGCAATCCGTTTCGTGGTGATGGAATTGACCAGCGTCTGAACAACGTGAGGCTGTCCGATCACATCATCGAACGTCCCCGGGCGGTATTTGCGAGCAGAGACTTGATAATCCAACGTCGCTACGCTCCGAATGTTAAATCTAAATGGTAGATTTTGAATGAGAAGAGCTGAGACAGTTCAACATCACACATTCACCATTTCTCGCAAGAGAAGAGCGGGGCCAGGTGATCCTGCGGCACACAGAACTGACCGTTTACCGTTGCTTCCTTCCGGACCTGGCGGAGTTCACAGGATTCTGTTGCACAGGGCCCAGCCCCTTCGATTTCGTGACAAGTGACGAGTGAATGGTGAGCAGTGAAAGATATCTCTTCCTGGTCTCACTCGTCACCGATCACCGGTCACTGCTCTAAATAGTTCTTGTCGCCAGGCGACACATTTTCATGGGCCGAGAACTTTATTGCCATCTGGTACGGCTGGCGCGCCACTGCCCTTCAGTCGACCATCCGACAGCTTCTGTCGCGCCAAGAATGGCGGAGAGGGTGGGATTCGAACCCACGGTCCCATTGCTGGGACGCATGCTTTCCAAGCATGTCGATTCGACCACTCTCGCACCTCTCCACGCCGATTTTCGTGCGGCGGCATCTTAACACGCGGTCTGATGACCAGCAAGGTGACCATCCGTGCTCGTAGTGTTTATGCTTGCCGCCCTTAATGAATTGAGCTATAGAGCTACGAATCTATTCAGGCTAACATTACAGCTCTCCGCGCGTCCTAATGTGGAGTTGGAATCATGGGCATTCACTCATTTGGTATGGGGGGATCAATGGAAAAGGGGTTCTGGCTTGTCATGCTTCTGGCATGCTTCATGACACCGAGACTTGTCGCGGCTGCTGATGCTCCCTCGGTGGTCGATGTTCTCCCCCCCGCTCCTGCACCACCCGACGTGGTCACGTTGAAGGACGGCAGCGTGATCTATGGCGAAGTGGTGGAAATGGACGGGGGACTGCTGCAGATCAAGAACCCGTTGGCGGGAGACATCATCAAGGTGAAGTGGGCCGAGGTGAGCACGCTCAAAGTCTCCCATCCCATCCCTTTTCATTTGAAAGAGGGGACGGTCCTCATAGGAACTGTCGAGGAAAGCGAACCGGGCATGATGCGACTGAAGACTGAGCCGATGCAAGGCACAATCACTGTGCCAATGGACTCGGTCGCTTCGATGAATCCAATCATACAACCACCGGTGGTATACACCGGCAATTTGAACGGCGGTTACACACAGACCACCGGAAACAGCCAAGTCCGCAACGCCAGCCTGCTCGGAGACTTTGTGGCCCGGAGCCAACAGCTCCGATTGTCGATCAACGCTCGCTATATCTACGGTGACAATGCGAACACGCTCAACGCCCGCAATGCCCGAGGCACCGTCAAGCTCGACTTCTTCATCACCAAGCGATTCTTCTGGTTTGCGTCGGCCTATTTCGAAAGTGATACGTTCCAAGATCTTAGAATGAGAACAGCGCTGGCAACCGGCCCCGGCTACCAGTTTATCGAACGCGGTGACTTATCTGGACCTTACTTCAAGGACATGACTTTCTACACGGAAGCCGGTTTGGCCTATTTCAATGAAGACTTCAAACTGGCCAACGACGCCTCATCGATCCGCGCTCGGGTCGCCTTAAAGCTCAACTGGCCCATCTTCGATGACCGGATGACCCTCTATCATTCCAGCGAACTTTTCCCCTCACTGGAGAATTCCAAGGATTATTATCTCTCAATGGACAACGGCGTCCGTTTCAAGATTCTCGATGGCTTCGTGACCGGCCTCCAAGTCACCACGCGATATAATAATCAACCGGCGGCGGGGACCGCTACTACCGACAACATGTATCTCGTCACCCTTGGGTACAACTTCGACACGACCAGGAAACGGTAGCCCCGACAGTAGCCAATGCAATAAACCCTAATCCCCGTGAGGAGGAACTATGCTGAAAGAATTTAAGGACTTTGCCATGAAGGGCAACGTGCTCGACATGGCGATCGGTGTCATCATCGGCGGAGCATTCGGGAAAATCGTCTCTTCGCTGGTTAGCGACGTGCTGATGCCACCCATTGGCTTGCTGATGGGCAAAGTCGATTTCCAGAGTCTCTTCCTCAATCTGTCGGGGACGCCACAGCCGTCTCTTGCAGCCGCGAAAGCCGCGGGAACCCCGACGCTCAACTACGGGGTTTTTCTGCAAAGCGTGTTCGACTTCCTCATCATTGCGTTTGTGATCTTCATAATGGTCAAACAGTTCAACCGGTTCAAGAAAGAAGCGCCGTCAGCACCGCCGCCAGGTCCGACGAATGAAGAGAAGTTGTTGATGGAGATCAGAGACGCACTGAAAGGCCGGCATTGAGCATCAATGCCCAGCACGTCTCAGATGGCAACCATTTTCCGCGCGATTCCCCGTCACAATGGACTCCACTACAACGGTCGCCAAAATGAGAAGGGCACCTGGCTGCTCCCTCCTAATCTCTCAAAGCTCGCTCGTTATCTCTCAGGGAACTGCGCGGGTCCAACGAGGGGAGCCCGTGATCGCGCGTTGCGCGAGCACAGAAGATCATCAGGCTCCATCCCTCCTCTGTTCCGCGAGCAGGAGGACGACCGGCTACCCGCCCCGCTCTCAGCTGAACTGATCCCAAGTATCACACTGTTTGATCGACCAGAACACCGCTTCTTTGAGTTTCTTCAACGGCACGTTCTCCGGATCGCGAATGGCTTGTAGTTTCTTGTCGAGATCGTAGAGCGGCTGGATCGATCGTTTATCCGGAATCTTGCCCAGCGACCAGGCCACTTCCGTGAGCACGGACCAGTCTGTCTTGGGATCCTCCAACTTGGCGAGCAACGGCGGCACGACGGACGCATCGCCGTGCGTCCCACCCAATTGTCCTAAACCCTTGGCCGCCGCCGCCTGCAATTCAAGCTGCGGAGACGTGTTCATGATGTGGACAAGCAGCGGAATGCCCTCTTTGCCGAGATTGCCCATCGCCCCAATCGCTTGCTTCGCCAGGTCACGATCCTTGAGCACCTCTTTCAGCTTCGGCAAGGCTTCGTCGGCTTGCATCTCGCCTAAGAGAGAAATAATTTTCAATCTTCTACTCTGCGGCGTATCGGATCGATCGAGCAACTTGAGAAGGCGCTCTGGCTGACCCCATTCAGCGGCCAGCAACAAGGGAAATTCATATGTCTGGAGCACATCCATTAATTTGCCCATGGCATAGGTCCCCGGATCTCCCGCGTTGGCCGATTGCGCGACCTGTCCCGCATCTTCAAACTCGGTTCGGACCTCTTTCTGCCATTTGACCTTTATGTCACCGAGGAGATAGGTCATCTGACAGGCGGGGCCTTTCCACAGTCGAGACGGGGCATCGGGCAAATCCGCATCCCCTCCCGTAGTCGTCGTGCCTTCCCATGTTTTTCGCTGTTCGCATTTTACTTTGAACACAGCGTCATGGGGTTTACCGGCTTCGCGCACGATGGTGTATTCCAATTCACCGATCCGGCGGGCTACAAGCTCGGCAATCGGCGCAGCATCAACGGCTCCCTTGTCTGTGAGTGCAATCGCCTCGATGCGCACGGTTTGAATCTTATCCAGCAGCGCTTTCTGCTCCGGCGTGAAATAATCCCGGTAGGCCCATGA
>DASVEA010000216.1:0-2304 GCA_036380815.1 Nitrospiraceae bacterium | reverse complement strand
GTGGGCGAGAAGCTGGATGCGCTTGAGTTGTTTCATCCCGATCGGATGGCCTCGCGCATCCTCGGAATGGGCGACGTGCTCTCGCTGATCGAAAAGGCCCAAGAGTCTTTTACGCGTGAGCAGGCGGAGGATGCGCAGAAGCGGCTGTCCAGTAATACGTTCACACTGGAAGACTTCCGTGCTCAGTTGGGCCAGGTCAATCGCCTGGGTTCGTTGGACCAGATTTTAGGGATGCTGCCAGGCGGTCAGAAGCTCAAGGGGGCGATGGAAGGGCAGATGCCGGAACGAGAGATGAAACGAGTTACGGCGATGATTGACTCGATGACTGTTCGAGAGCGGCGCGATCATACAGTCATCAATGGAAGCCGAAAAAAGCGGATTGCCCGTGGAAGCGGGACGAACGTGCAAGAGGTGAATCGGTTGATTAAACAATTTCTTTCGGCGAGAAAAATCGCCAAAGTTATGGCAGGGTCAGGAGGGCGTCGGCAGCTTGCGCAACTTCTGCGCTCCAGGTAAGGGTCGATAACCATCATCACGGGTGTTTCGTACAGGAGGAGGAATCGAGTGGCTGTTCATTTAAGATTGACGAGGACAGGACGACATAAGCGACCGCTCTACCGCGTCGTGGCAGCGGATTCTCGGAAGCCGCGCGACGGGCGGTTCCTGGAAATTCTTGGGATTTTTGATCCCTTGAAGGAACCGGCGGTTCCGGAGCTAAAGCAGGAGCGGGTGTTGAGCTGGTTGCGCCAGGGAGCCCAGCCAACCGTTACGGTCCGGACGTTGCTTCGCCGGTGTGGCGTATGGAAACAGTTTGAGGCGGAGAAAGCGGCGAAGAAGAAAGGCGCTTAGCCCGTGACAACGGCTCAGGCAGGTCTTGTGACGATTGGCAGGATTGAGCGTCCTTTTGGCGTGCGGGGCGAATTCAAGGTGCGATCGTTGAGCGATGTGCCTGGCCGGCTGGACCAGCTGAAGCAGGTTCAGGTCTTGGAGCCGACGGGACAGATGGTCGACAGGACCGTGACGCATGTCCGGCGCGCCGGCTTGACCTACATCATGGGTCTTTCGGGTGTGACGACGCCGGAGGAAGCCGGCATGCTGCGCGGGGGATTGATTCAAGTGCCACGTTGTTCACCGGCGACGTTGTCTGAGGATGTCTATTTTGAATGTGATCTCATTGGAATGACGGTCGAGAATGAGCGGGGCGATGAAATCGGTGTGCTTGAGACAATTCTGGAGATACCGGATAATCACGTCTTCGTCGTTCGCAATGGGACGAAGGAAGTCCTCATTCCGGCCGCGAAGAGCTTTGTGACCTCGGTGGATCTCGCACGCCGCCGGATGATGGTTCGCGGGATTGACGACTTGGTTGAGGATCGCCATGCGGTGTGACATCCTGACCCTGTTTCCCGACATGGTGTGGCCGGTATTCAGCCAGAGCATTCTCAAACGGGCACAAGAAAAAGGTCTGCTGCACGTTCACGTGCATAACTTGCGGGACTATACGCTCGATCGCCACAAGGTGGCGGACGACGTGCCCTATGGCGGGGGGGTCGGGATGGTGATGAAGGCTGAGCCCATCTTGCACGCAGTGGAACAGATTCAGGCCGACTATGCACGGGTCGGTGAACAGATTCGGTTGCTGTTTCCGTCCCCGCACGGTCGTCCGTTCACGCAGGCTTATGCGAAAGATCTGGCGGCCGACCCACGTCGACTCGTCATTCTCTGTGGCCACTACGAAGGGGTTGATGAGCGGGTGCGGCTCGCCTTGCACCCGGAAGAAATTTCCGTCGGGGATTATGTGTTGACCGGAGGCGAGTTGCCGGCGCTGGTGCTCATCGATGCCGCAGCCCGTTTGGTTCCCGGCGTGTTGGGCGATCCGGAGTCGATCGTGGAAGAGTCGTTCACGGATGCCTTGCTCGAATATCCGCACTATACGAGACCGGCGGAGGTTCGGGGGATGCCTGTGCCAGAGGTGTTGCTTTCAGGACATCACGAAGCTATTCGTCTGTGGCGTCGGAAGGAAGCCCTGCGAAGCACGTATCAGAGACGGCCGGATCTTTTACAGGATCGGGTCTTAAGTCTCGAAGATCAACAATTGCTAGGCGAACTTACTCGTGAAAGCTTGCCGGGCACGCCTGTTCGATGTGGGGGGGAGGGGTAGTCTCATGAATCGGTTGGAACGGATACAACGGTCTTTCACGAAGAAGTCGGCGCCCAGTTTTGATATTGGTGACACTGTCCGTGTGCATGTGAAAGTGGTAGAAGGAGAAAAAGAACGCATTCAGGTATTCGAAGGTGCGGTGA
>DASVEA010000215.1:0-2746 GCA_036380815.1 Nitrospiraceae bacterium | reverse complement strand
GGAGCGAGAGGGAAGGAGCATCATGAAACTGAAGATCACACCGTCCACCGGGAATGTTTTCCGTGACCTTGGGTTTCGCCGCGACGAGTCTGAGCATCTGCTGGTCCGGGCGGACCTCATGATTCAGGTGCGGAAGCTCATCGCCTCCCGCAGCCTCAAGCAGAGAGCAGCGGCCAAGTTACTCGGTGTGACTCAGCCCCGCGTCAGCGATCTCCTCCGTGGACGTATCGACTTGTTCAGCACGGACGCGCTGATCGACATGCTGGCCAGGCTCGGAGCACAAGTGCGTCTTACGGTGAAGGTCCGCGCCGCAGCCTGAAATGTCCCACGCTGTTCATAAGTCAATACTCATGCCTGACCCCAGTTTTTTGAGCGCGGCTCTGGTGATGAATGGGGCGGCGTTTCATTTTAACTTTGGCGGCGGCATTGACACATTGAAATAACCGTTTCAGTCTACTGGCGGCACTGATCTCAGGGGGCGTGTCTCACGGCACGCCCCCTTTTTGCCGCCCGACGCCGCCGCTGAGCGGCTGCGGCCAATAAGCCATTCCTTACTGGCCGCGATCCGCTCAAGCGCTTGTTTAGACGATTTCCCCGCTATTCGAGAAGGCTCCGGAGCATCCATGCAGTTTTCTCATGAACCTGCATGCGTTGGGTCAGAAGATCCATCGTCACCTGATCGGACGCTTTTTCGGCAGATGCAAAGACGCTTCTCGCAATCCGAACCACCGATTCCTGTCCTTCGACTAGCCGGCGAATCATGTCTTCTGCCCGGGGCACGTCCGTTTCCTCAGCAATGGAGGAAAGCTTTGAGAACTGGGTGTAGCTACCTGGAGCTGGATGCCCCAGTGCCCGAATTCGTTCCGCAACAAGATCGACCGCAAGCGCAAGCTCGTTGTACTGCAGTTCAAACATCAGGTGAAGCGTTTGGAACATCGGGCCCGTGACGTTCCAATGGAAGTAGTGGGTCTTTAGATACAGCGTGTACGTGTCCGCCAAAACCCTCGACAAGCCCTCCGCGATGGCTTTCCTCTGGGCTGGCTGGATGCCGATATCAATCTGCGGGCCGTTGTTTGAAACGGCCGTTGCTGGACGCATTCCTTTCTCCATAATCTCCCTCCTTCAATTTGATTGCCTAAGTTGTGGTGTCGTATATTGAGTATGCTGCCCGGCATAGCACGCAAATACAACGTACTCACTTCTAATAACTCTCGTCACAGCCAAGAAACTTGTCAACCGCTTCCTCAACTCAAGACTGGCGCACTATATTAATCGGATCGCTGATTCGCAGGATGCTCAAAAAGCCTGTCCAGCAAGACCGCAGGGGAGTCGAAACCGGAAGCGTACCCTCTGGGGCGCACGGTGCGACGAATAAGGAGCACCAAGTCTGTGCGCGCCGCCGAGTGGTGAGGCGGCCGGGTCCCCGTTGAGGATTTCGATGACCCGAGAACGAAGCTGGCGGGCTTTTTCAGCATCCTGCTAGCAACTCGTTGGTCGCGTGTCCCTTCCGGTTCCGATCGTCACCTCGATTCTCGCGACCCCCTTCACGTTGGCGCACAGATCGCCGAGACCTGGTGTCACCAACCGGAATGGACCGCCTTTCTCATCAGGCAACGATGCTCCATCGAGTTCGTAGACGAGAACCCCGTAGTCTCTCGCCTGTTGAAGTGTGAGGCAGGCGGAATAGTTCCCGTCTGAGGCATGAAAGGTGACATGATCCGCCCCGATGGCCAACGCCGGAATATCGAGCAGACCCTTCATGCGAATCCCTCTACCCTTCATGCTAGGCATCACCATCGAGATGTCGAGCTGATGTTCTGTCGGCAATGCCGCAATCGCGGCGCGATCAAACGAGACAGGTTGGACCACCGCCCCGTCGATCCGTACGATACCTGGCCCGGTTCGATCCCGCTCGGTGATGGTCTTGATCACTGCCGTCAGCAGGTCGTTCAGGGGCGTCGGAATGCCGAATTCCCGCCCGATCTTCGCAACATACCCATTTAGAAAGTCGATCTCGGTTGGTCGTCCGGCTTTCCAATCGTCATACATCGAGGTATGGATATCCCGGATCTCGCTCGTCCAACGGACAACCTTCTCTGCCATATCGGCGGCTAGCGGTACTTTTACGGTAGCCGCCACCGCCACGACTTCGCCCACGATCTGGTGAATCACTCGCAACATCTCGGGATGGTCGAGCGCCTTGGCCACTTTGTCGTCGATCATCACGGTCAAGGGATTGAAGACGCAGTTCCAACACATCTTCTCCCACTTGCTGCGCCGGATGTCGTCGGCCAGCTGACAAGGAATCCCCGCCTGCTTGAACAGATCTGCGATGGCCAGCAGACGAGGGCTCTGATGCCCCATCAACTCCCCGATCGCCACAGCTCCCTTCTTATAATGGTCGATGACGCCGGGTGCCGCGATCTTGGTATAGATATACGCGATACCACCGACGACACAATCCCGTTGAAAGCGCGCCAGGATACGGTCTTCGGTATCGACCCCGTTTTGCAGGGTCAAGATAACGGTCTGATCGGTCAGGACCGGCTCGATTTGGTTCAGCACCTCATCCAGATCGTAGGCTTTGATGGAGAGAATGATCAGGTCCGGCTTCGGAAGGTCTCGCGGATCGGAAGCGGCTGGTGGATGCACGGTGAAGGAGCCATTGGCACTGCGAATCGTGAGGCCATTCTGCTTTACAGCTGCGAGCGTCTTGGGCCGCAGCAGGAACGATACAGAAAGATTC
>DASVEA010000214.1:0-6040 GCA_036380815.1 Nitrospiraceae bacterium | reverse complement strand
GGTGGCGACCGGCTTGCCGTCGGTAAACGCAAATTTTGCCAGGTGACAATTCGCGCACGCGATGGTGTTGTCCTGCGACAGTCGCTTGTCAAAGAACAGCAACCGGCCTAACTCGACCTTCTCATTCGTCAACGGATTGTCAGCCGGAATGACCACGGCCGTCTCTTCCAGGCCGAACGGAATCTTGAGCTTGTACTCGGTCGCCGACTGGGCATTCGCGGCCGGCGTCGCGATCCAGGACGACAGCATCGCCATCGCGCAAATGGCCAGGACTCCGGAAACTGTTTTTCGAAGTTGGGTTGATGGTGGTAGCTCAGTTTTCGGTGTGGCTAATTTCATCGGGGCTCCTTCTGTTTGGGTTTTCATGACATTTGATCCTTTGTCATTGATGGGTATTCAGTCGTTTCTGGTTGTAACCTGCGCTGTATCGAAGCATCCGGATTCTATGCTGGCAGGTACCTTTTCATCGCGCAAATCGTAACTATCATACTCTTTCTTTGCAAGTTCTTTTTTTTAGCTATTCCGGTATTCTGTCCGGTAGCAACGTTGCTGCCGGTGGCTGCCCAACTACCCACCATACCCTAGGCCGGGACAAACTTCAGCGCCACGCCGTTGATGCAGTACCGTAACCCTGTCGGTTTAGGCCCATCCTTAAAGATATGCCCTTGATGCCCCTCGCAGCGTGCGCAGTGGACTTCGGTCCTTGGGAAAATCAGTTTGTAATCGGTTCTGGATTCGACCACCTTTGGATCGATTGGTTGCCAAAAGCTGGGCCAGCCGGTGCCGCTGTCGAACTTGTGTTCTGAAGAAAAGAGGGGCAAGTCGCATCCCGCGCAGTAGTAGACACCTGCTCTCTTGTTGTCGTGCATGTTGTCGGTAAAGGGGCGCTCGGTATTCTCGTGCCGCAGGACCCCATAGGCCATCGGTGCGAGGAGTTTCTTCCATTCGTCGTCGGTTTTTACAATTTTCACGATCGGCTCGATATTAATGTTCTGTGCCATGAGAAGCCTCCCCCTTACAAATAGCGCTAAAAGGCAGCAGTCGATTGACAACCACCATCCTTCTACCACTCTATCAGGTTGCGCTCCCTACCAGTCAACAAACACATCTCTGTGGGCCTAGGAGTCTGTCCGTTACCCTTTGCTAGCCCGGACTATTCATGAATACCTGCTACGTCGTCCGATCCTCTCGCCCGGCGGGGCTTTTCTCGTTCGGCCTCCTCGACGGACTGCCAGTACGCCTGCGTCGTCCTTACTTGCGAGAATCCCCGGCGGGCTTCGGTCTCGAACGCCTCGCGACGGCATTCATGAATAATCCGGGCTTTTGAGTGTGGGAATTGTCTTGCGCATCGATCCCGACACAATCTGAAATTCATACAAGCGACATTCCAGCGGACCATTGAAGAGGGGAATGCGTTTCGATGGCGCGAGGCCGATGAGTTTAGGGACTCGCAAATCGCCGGTAAAAATATAGGCCCGCCATCCGCTGAATCGCTGTTTCAACCAATCGCCCAACCGGGGATAAAACGCATCGAGTTCCTCAGGCCGGCCAAGTCGGACTCCGTAGGGGGGATTAATCATGAGCACACCCTGTTCAGCCGGGGCCTCGAGGGCGAGCACGTCACTCTGCCGCAGGCGAATATCGACAGCGACTCCCGCCCCCTGAAACGTCCGCTGCGCGATCTTCACCGCGGCAGGATTCTGGTCGGAGGCATAGATGGCAGCCGGCACTTCTGCCATGTGTTTCAGCCGGGAGGCTTCGCGCAGATGACCCCAGCGTTTGGCATCGTGGACCAGCAAGCGCTCAAAAGCGAATGACCGAGATTGTCCGGGCGCGATCCGGCGCGCCATCAGAGCAGCTTCGAGCGGGATCGTTCCGCTGCCGCACATGGGGTCGAGCAGCACGTCGTTGGGCGTCCATCCAGCGAGACGCAGCAAGCCCGCCGCCAGGTTTTCGCGCAACGGTGCCTCGACGGACACGACACGATGTCCCCGTTTGAAGAGCGGCTCACCGGAGGTGTCCAGATAGAACGTCACCGTCGACGCATCGAGAAAGGCGTCGAGCCGAATGTTCGGGCGATGCCGGTCCACGCTCGGTCGCTTATTGCGCATCGACACGAACTTGTCGCAGACCGCGTCTTTGATCCGCAGCGTGGCAAAATCCAGACTGGTGAGTGGACAATGGCGTGCACTCACTTTCACCTTGATGGTCTGTGAGGGCATGAACCAGTCCGGCCAGGGCAGACTATAGGCCGTGCGGTACACATCGTCTTCCGTGCGATAGGGGGCCTGTCCAACCTCCCAGAGCACGCGGCTGGCAATGTGACTCTTGAGATTGACCCAATACATTGTGGACCAGGGAGCCTGGAAAGCGATCCCGCCGTCCGTCTTTGTGGTCATAGGCACGCCAAGGTCGTGGAGCTCCTGTTCGAGAACCCCCTCCAACCCTCTTGGGCAGGGTGCAAAGAACCGTAGTTTTGTGCTATCCATGCTCATCTAACGAGATGAGCGAGGGTTGATCTGGTTCATCTGGTTCAACCAAACAAACAAGAGAGACCAGCCGGTTCTCACTCGTCACGCATCACTCATCACGTTTCACAATCATATGAACTATTGCAGCGCCTGCGGTGCCCCAGTTACGAAGAAAATTCCCGACGGCGACAACTTGCCCCGCTTTGTCTGCGATACCTGTCGGGCCATTCATTACCATAACCCAAAGATCGTTGCAGGCTGTATTCCTGAATGGGACGACCACATTCTCCTCTGCCGGCGTGCGATCGAGCCCAAGTCCGGTCTCTGGACCTTCCCTGCGGGCTTCATGGAAATCGGCGAGAGCACCGAGCAGGCGGCCGTTCGTGAGACATTAGAAGAAGCGCAGGCTCAGGTGGAGCGTATCTGCCTCTTCGCGGTTCTGAGTCTCCCACACGTCGGCCAGGCCTACCTTGTGTTCCGAGGGCCGATGCGTTCGCCTGATTTTGGGGCGGGAGAGGAAAGCCTTGACGTGCAATTGTTCTCCCTTGCTGCGATTCCCTGGGACGAGATCGCCTTTCCCGTGGTGAAGGATGCCCTGCGCCGCTATGTCGACGATAAGACGCGGGGCGAATTTCAAGTGCATGTGGCCACTCTACCGGATCGACTCTGCTAATCCCCCAGGATGCTCAAAAAGTCTGTCCGGCAAGGCCGCAGCGAGTGAAGGACCGGAGGCGTACCCTCTGTGGTACGTTGAGGTTCTGAACGATGCGAGAACGCCGCTGGAGGGCTTTTTCAGCATCCTGCTACCGTTCCATCAATTGAGTGTGGGAATCGTGAGGAGGGGCAGGCTGTGGCCCTCGCCATCGTGGAGAAAGCGAAACCCGGCTGCCTCAGTGTAGTCTACAGTCACGCCTTCCATCCGTGGCGCACTCCGCGGATCCACTACAATCGTAAGGCCATCGATCTGCTGAACGTCGTCGTCAGGCTGGGTGTTCGCTTCCAACGTGATACTGAAGCTTAAGCGTGAATCGTCCAGGTCGCGCACGGAAATCCGGACGACCGGATCCTCAGGGTGATGGGCTTGAATCACTTTCAACTTTGCGATGGCGGCAACGGTAACAGCAATCATCAACGCAGCTCCCTGTGATGAACGATGCTGTGAATATCAACCAGGTGGTTGTCCCGGTCAATGGAGTAGAAAATTCGCCAGTCCTCGACCGCATATTTGCAAAGGCCTAGCAGGTCCGGCGCGATCGGTTCGTGTCGCAAGTTATCGATATTGGAGGCGATCCATTTGGTCTTGTCCAAGAGTCGCTGTGCCATGGATGGCTCAAGGCTCGCAAGGTCTAAGAGAATGGCTGGGCGATAGGCAAGTCGATACCAGGCCATGTCGTCCTTACCAGCGGAGACCGAGCTGGTTCGCGATGTCCTCGCCGGACAGTCTTTCTCTATTGGACAAGGACTCTTTCAGGCGGGAGCGCAGGCCATCACCAAGTTGGAGTCCGAGGTCAGGATCGCCCAGTAAGTCGCGTAGCCGATCGTCGATGATGCCGCGCACGAGTTCTTTGAATTGCTCCTGGGAAAGTTGGGAGAGGTCCATGAAGACGGAGGATACGGAGGCGAGCGCCCAATATGCAACTACAGAAGAGAAGGACGCCTATTGAAGGCCGGTCTTGGGCTGGAGTTGTCGGATCATGAGGTCCAAGCGGTCTTGATGCAGGGGGGCTACCGTCAGGAACTCTAGGCCGATGCCGGCAGGCCCGGACCAGCGGACTGCGGCATTGTCGATCAAAATGGGCAGGCCCTCACCTGGGATATGCAACTGTACAGTGAGCTGCATGCCGGTAAAGGGGCTGACGATACAGTCTACGCGGCATCCCTTGGCCGAAAGGTTTCGGACGGACCCCGCATGGCGAAAGTGATCCTTATGCACCAAGGTGCTGGAGAACGACACGGGAAATCTGGGATGCTTTCTGGTGACCATAGCTGTGCTTTGAGCGATTCCTATGTGGCGATGTTCACTTGGATTGCCAGGAACTGCTCCAGGAGGGCTCGTTCCAGCTCCTGCATCTCAAGAAATTCTATCCCATACTCGGGTTCCAGAGTCCACTGGACTGTGGCGGCTCGAATGGTGATGGCACTGGTCTGTCCCGTCATATAGGTGTCCTAACAAGGCATCAAATTCTGAAGAGGCCTCGCTGATGTGGCTTCCGCTGACATTGTCTTCGCCTCAGGAAAGGCTAGTCGGTGAACGGGTGGTTGTCAAAGAAATAGAGATCTTTGGAAATTTCTGGCTGCCATTTGATTTTCGGTGGACGCACTTCTAGAATGCCGCCATTGGATTGACGTTGCGATGCCCACCACCTCTGGCTCACGAACATCCTCGCAGCGAAAGAAGAAGATCTCGAAGCAGTCCCCCGGCCTCGACGCCTCGCTGAAGCGCCGTTTTCAGGCTCGGTTGCTGAAGTGGTACGAGAAACACGGCCGTGATCTGCCTTGGCGAAAGACCTCCGACCCCTATCACATTCTGGTCTCCGAAGTGATGTTGCAACAGACTCAGGTCGATCGAGTGATTCCCAAGTACCATGAGTTTCTAGACCGCTACCCAAGCTTTGAGGAGTTGGCTGATGCGCCGGTCTCGGATGTGAAGAAGACATGGTATCCGTTAGGCTATAATATTCGCCCGGAACGGTTACATAGTATCGCGTGCGAGACAGTGACGCGGTATGGGGGCCAGCTTCCAAGCGATGCGGAGGAGTTGCTGTCGTTCAAGGGAATTGGACGTTACACAGCCGGCGCGATTCGGTCGTTCGCATTCAACGAAGATGCACCGATCCTGGATACGAATGTCATTCGTGTCCTTCATCGGGTGTTCATGGCGCAGGGTGATCCCAAAACTCGAAAGGCGAAGCTCTGGCAATTGTCGGAAGCCCTAATTCCAAGTGGGAAGGGCTACGACTTCAACCAGGCGATCATGGACTTTGGGGCGACCTGCTGCACGGCAAGAAATCCCTCCTGCCGGCGATGTCCGATGAAATCATTTTGCAAGACCTACCCCTTCGATCTGAAATCGCAAAGAGCGACGGTGCGGCATGAAGGTCATTGAAGTCGCTGCCGGGCTTGTTTATCGTGAGGGTCGCTACTTGATCGCCCGACGGAATCCGGGCGTGCACTTGGCGGGTTTCTGGGAGTTTCCAGGCGGGAAGTGCGAGCCGGGTGAAACATTGGAAGAATGTCTGCGGCGGGAGTTGTTCGAGGAGTTGGGTATTCGTATCGACGTGCCGATACCCTTTCAGATCATTCGGCACGAGTATGCGGAGAAAACTGTGGAGCTGCATTTCTTCCACTGTAGAATTGAAACCGGGCAGGCCACAGCAATCGACTGCGCGGAAATTCGATGGGTCTTGCCACACGAGTTGGGCGACTATGAGTTTCCACCAGCGGATCGTCCGATCATCGAGGCCTTACGGCGGCAGACTGTAGGGCAGACTTTATGAAGGTCGTTCTGGATATTGAGACCATTCAAGCGCCTCGGGAAGAATGGTCGCGGCTCGTGGGGAAGCCTCCGT
>DASVEA010000213.1:0-4129 GCA_036380815.1 Nitrospiraceae bacterium | reverse complement strand
GCACACGAAAGAGAAGTTGGCGATGGCCCAGCCGGTGACCGTGTCATTGGCATTTCTCGATTCGGATCGCGCAGAACAGATGGAAAAGCTCGACGGGAAAGTAGCCTGGGTAAAGCCGTGGGAGAAGGGATTTCTGATCGGCGTGATCTGGGACGAGCTGGTCACGAAAGAGAAGAACCACTGGCTGTATTACTACCTAGAAGAAACGGTCAAGTCCTCCGCTTAGCGGACGGCTGAAAACGATCCCCAACTTCGTTCTCGAATCGAAATAATCCTCAACGTACCCGAGGAGGGTACGCCTCCGGTTATTTCTCTCCTGCGGCCTCGTTGGATGATCGTTTTGAGCTGTCCGCTGGAGTGTTCTCCTGTCGTGCCACAATAGATTTTCCACAGCCTGCTAGGCGAATGCTGTTAGTTTCTGTTTGACGTCTTCCAGTTCAGCCGAGAGCGTTTCCCACCGGGCGGTGAGCCGCACAAGCTCCTTCTTCCACCCGTCATGTTCCAGGTGCAGAACGCTCCATTTCGTGGATTCATCTTTGTAGAGTGCGGGGTCGGCCAGTTCGAGGTCCCGCGCTTTGATTTTGGTTTCGTATTCGGCGATCTCGGCTTCGGCCCGGGCAACCTGCTTTTCCAGGCGGGCCTGGGTCTTGTTCAAATCGCGGCGATCTCCCGCTGAGGTCTTGGTCTGAACTTGCGAGGCCATCGCCCTGGTCGGCCCGACGGTCTTCCCGCGATCCACTCCTTTCAGGTCGTCACTCGTTTCCTTGATGGACTCGACTTCCTGCGCTTTCTTCCACAGGTAGTACTCATAGTCGCCGGAGAAGCTTCGGGCCTTGCCCTCTTCGATTTCAATGACCCGCGTGCAGACCCTGGTCAGAAAGGTGGGGTCGTGGGAAATGAAGACGATCGTGCCGGGGAAGTCTGATAGCGCATCGGTGAGCATATCGACCGAAGCCGGGTCGAGATGGTTGGTCGGCTCGTCGAGCAAGAGGGTATTGGCTGGTTCGACCAGCATCCGCGCGAGCGCGACGCGATTGCGTTCTCCTCCGCTCAACGCCTTGACCGGTTTCTTTTGATCGTCGCCGGAGAACAGGAAGGCGCCGGCAATTCCGCGGAGGAAGTTCGTCTCTGCTTGGTTGGAGACCTCGGAAAGGGAGTCGAGAACGGTATGCTCGGGGTTCAGGGTCTCTGCCTGGTGTTGGGCGAAGTAGTGCAGGGTGACACCATGACCGACCGTCCTGGTGCCTTTCTCGAAGGCCAACGCTCCGGCCAGCATCTTGAGCAGGGTGCTTTTCCCTGCACCGTTTTCCCCCACCAGCGCCACGCGCTGGCCCCGTTCGATCGAGCAATCGACCCGCTCATACACCACTTTTTCCCCATAGCGCTTTGCCACGCCCTGGAGTTCCAGGACTTGCCGACCGCTTGCTGCGGGGAGGGGGAATTTGAACTTGACTCGCTTAGGATCGCGCTTGATCTCAATCATCTTGACCTTCTCAAGCTGCTTGATGCGCGATTGGACCTGGCTGGCTTTGTTCGCTTGGTAGCGGAATCGATCCACGAATGTTTGGACTCTGGCGACTTCTTTCGCCTGCCGCCCCGCGGCAGCAGCACGCTGAGCATCCCGTTCTGCGCGGATCTTTTTGAACGAGGTATAGTTGCCCCGGTATTCTTCAATCTTATGGTGCCGGAGATCCCAGATATGAGTGACGACACGATCGAGAAAAGCCGTGTCGTGGCTGATGATCAACAGCGTCATCTCCGAGTTCAGGAGGAATTGTTCGAACCAGCGCTGCGTCGGTTTATCCAAGTGGTTGGTCGGCTCATCCAGCAGCAACACATCAGGGTTGGACAGCAGCAGATGCGCCAAAGCGACGCGCATCCGATAGCCACCGGACAGCTTTTCAATCTGACGGCTGAAGTCGATCTCCGTAAATCCCAGCCCCATCAGGATGCGTTCCGCCTCATGTTCGGGATACAGATCGCGATGAGTGGCGTCCAACACGGTCTTGCCCGTGATGGTTTCGAGTTCCTGCGGGAGGTAACCGATGCGGAGACGAGGACGCTTGCGGATGGTTCCCTTGTCCGGCGATTCTTCCGCGAGGATCATCCGGAAGAGCGTGGTCTTGCCGGCGCCGTTGGGTCCCACCAAGCCGACCCGTGAGCCGGGGCGAAGATGCGCCGTCGCATTCTCAAGCAGAATCTTCGTGGAATATTGCTTACTAACCGACTCGATTTGGAGCATGTATTTTCGGACAGGCTAGCGACACGAGGCTAGAAGCGAGGAATCGAAGAGACCCGTTCGGCGTGAGACCAGGAGCCAAATTCGAAAATTGCTCTTACCTATAGCCCCTTGCCACTCGCCTCCTGCCCACAGTTGAAATTTGGTGGAGCTGGCCGGGATTGAACCGGCGACCTCGTGAATGCCATTCACGCGCGCTCCCAACTGCGCTACAGCCCCACGTCAGTTGACTTGGAAATACGCTAAAATCCTTGTGAAACCGCGGTCATGCTAACATGGCCCTCCCGCGACAGTCAAGAAAACGGGGCTGGGCGGGCCCCATTCGTCTCTTGTGCTCGCGGAACGCGCGGTCGAAGACTCCCCTCGTTCGACGCGCGCAATAAGAGACGGATGGAGCCCGCCCACTCCCATTTTGACCATTACGGTTCTTGACAAACTACAGAGTCGCTCCTACCATGGCCCCTCGGCTCTGGCTCTCGGTCCAGCCAGGGCTCTTTTTTTGGGAGCATGTCGGGCAATGGGAAATCTCGTTGTGATCGGGGCGCAGTGGGGCGACGAAGGCAAGGGCAAGATCGTGGATATCTTAGCCAACGACGTCGATGTGGTAGTTCGCTACCAGGGAGGGTCCAACGCGGGGCACACGGTGATCAATGAACGAGGCACCTTCGTGTTTCACCTCATCCCCTCCGGCATCCTCTATCGCGGAACGCTCTGTGTGATCGGGAACGGGGTCGTTGTAGATCCAGCCTCGTTGATCGAGGAGCTGGACCATCTCCAGACTCAAGGCGTGAAGATCGGAAAGAATTTTGTCGTGAGTCAGCGTGCCCATCTCATCCTGCCGTACCACAAGGCCATTGACAAAGCGTCTGAACAGTCGAAGGGCTCTCGCCGAATTGGTACGACGGGGCGGGGGATTGGCCCGTCCTATGCCGATAAGATGTCGCGGATCGGTATCCGGATGGGAGATCTGCTCAATCCGAAGGCGTTTCGAACCAAACTCGAAGAGAACGTGGTCGAAATCAATTGGTTTCTCGAGCAACTGTACAAGCTGGAACGTTTCGATGTCGACAAAGTGTTCCGGCAGTATATGAGCTATGCCGATCGCCTGAAGAGCCATATCGTCGATACCGCCATGCTCCTCAATAAGATGATCGAGGGAGGGAAGACGGTGTTGTTCGAAGGGGCGCAAGGGACACACTTGGATGTGGACTTCGGCACCTATCCCTACGTCACCTCCTCCAGTTCAACGGCCGGCGGCGCCTCAACGGGAACGGGTGTGGGACCGACGAAGATCGACGCGGTGCTCGGGGTGGCCAAAGCCTACACCACGCGTGTCGGCAGCGGACCCTTCCCCACGGAATTGACCGATGCGGTGGGAGATGGGCTCCAAGCACGAGGGAAAGAATTCGGATCGACGACGGGACGTGCGCGCCGCTGCGGCTGGTTCGACGGCGTCGTGGTGCGATACGCCACCAAAGTCAACGGACTCACGTCATTGGCCGTCACGAAACTGGATGTGCTCGACGGCTGCAAGGAACTCAAAGTCTGCACCAGCTATCGGTATCAGGGGAAGCTCTATCGAGACATGCCGGCCGATCTCCAAGCGCTGACCGACTGTGAGCCGGTGTACAAGACGTTCAAGGGATGGTCCGGCTCTACTACCGGCGCGACCACGTATAAACAGCTTCCCGTGGAAGCCAAGCGCTATCTCCAGTACCTTGAGGATCTCTCCGAGTGTCCCATTGATATGATCTCAACCGGCTCGAAGCGCAGTGAAACCATAACGCTTCGCAACCCACTCAAGATTCGTTCCCGTCGTTCGTGAAAAGGTGAGCGAGACAAGCAAGTCGTGCGCGATAGGCGCGACTCGTAAATGACACTTCCGACCCG
>DASVEA010000212.1:0-5667 GCA_036380815.1 Nitrospiraceae bacterium | reverse complement strand
TGGCCGGTGAGCGAGGCCTCAATGGCAATGTCGGCCGTTTCTTTGTCCCGCATCTCGCCGATCATGATGACGTCGGGGTCAGCACGCAGGAACGCCCGCATCGCAGCCGCGAAGGTGAGACCAATCTTAGGATGGACCTGGACTTGGCGGAGACGGTTTTGGGTTATTTCAATGGGGTCTTCGGCCGTCCAAATTTTTCGTTCGTCGGTATTGAGATACTTGAGAATCGCGTGCAAGGTCGTCGTTTTGCCGGACCCTGTCGGTCCGACACAGAGGATGATCCCGTGCGGTTTCTCCGCTATGGCTTGAACGACCTGCAAAGTGGCGGGGGCGAATTCCATCGCGTCGAGGGACATCGGTTGCTTGGCCGTAAGGAGACGCAGCACGACATCTTCGTCCTGTCCTGAAGTGGGCAGGGTCGCGACGCGTATTTCGACCTCTCGATCCTTCGCCAACCGGTACCGGATCTTGCCGTCTTGGGGTTTGCGCCGTTCGGCGATGTCAAGATTGGCCATAACCTTAATGCGTGACACGACAGCACGCCGATAAGCCGCGGGAATCCTCATGTAGGTGAAGCAGGTACCGTCGATGCGCAGGCGCACAACCATGTCATTACGATCCGCGTATGGTTCGATGTGGATGTCCGAGGCGCCGAGGCGGTCGGCTTCAGCGATCACTTGATTGGTCAACCGCACAATGGCTGAGTCGTTCTCGTCGATCCCGCCGGATACGGGGTCGATGACAGGCTCAAGATGGATTTCATTGATCAACTCACCGAGAATGGCGCCGATGGACCCGCTGGTTCCCTGGCCCTTGGCCAGTTGGAGAAATTGCTCGATGTCCCGGCGCAGACCTACAGCATAGCGAATGGTCATGCCGGGAAATGTGCGCCGCACGTCCCAGCCCTTGTCGAGATCGTGCGGATCGCTGGTGAGCACGTCGATCAGTGAGCCTCGACGCATGATCGGCAACCAGAGGTTCTTCTTGAGATAGTCGAGGTTGAGCGTTTTCAACAGGTCAGCGTCGATAACTGTTCGTTCGTCATACGGCAGGTAGGGGCATTGATAAAAGTCGCTCAGAGCAGACCCTAAGGCGTCCTTAGGAACACGATAGCGGTCGAGGAGCACCGTTTCGAGATCGAAGCTGCCATCCTTTGAATCGTCTACTGCCGCCACCACATCGGCCTGGCTGATGATCCCGCGATAGATCAGCGCATCCAGCACGTTCCGCTCGATCGTGCGAGACGATCTCACCCCACGGTTCCCCTTATTGGAAGAGCCATCACTCCCCTCCGTCTTGCTTCCCCTTCCACCATTCAGGATGTCGGTCTCGACGCTCATAGCCAATGCCTCGTCCCAGTTCCCAGCGTGTAGGAGTCTTCGGAAAATCTATTGTGGCACGGTGGAAATTCAACGGTCCGGACGTCTAGGACAACAGGAGAACCGCGCGCAGGATGCTCAAAGAGGCCGTCCAGCAAGGCCGCAGCGAGCGAAGAGGCAAGGAGGTACAGACCACACTTCGTGTGGGCCGTTCGCCCTTGCGATGGATCTTGGCGAACGGAAAAGACCCTCCAGTGCTTCCGACCTCCGAGATTCTCATTCGGTACGTTGAGACTCTGAGCGAAGCGAGAACGCCGCTGGCGGACTTTTTCAGCATCCTGCTAGTACTTCGCCAGCCAGGTTCCCGGCGCCCGATACACAACCGGAAGCCCCCGAAAGAGTCCCTGCGCCAAATCGGCGTTGTACCAGACCTCGATAACGGTACCGGTTCCGATCGACGTCACGCTCTGTCCTGCCATCATCGCCCCGTATAGGCGAGCGGATCGTTCAATCCTGATCCCACCCGCCGCAGACAACAGGCCGTTGACGTGAATGTTGGACAATTGCACCGGCACCCTTGTCCCTAGCGATTGGGTCCCCGGCGGAGATGGACTGAGGACCGGAACAGATTTCCCTACTGCGCGAGGCCGGAGCACCATATGGCCTTGCACGACCAGAAGCCCTTCAAAATAGTCCGTATCCAGCACCAGCGTTCCCATATTATCGACACGCGGCGGTTGCCCATCGAATGTGTCGATGAAGACCAATCCACGATGGTCTCCGATGGCTTGGGATTCTAGAGCATCTGCAGGCGTGATTCCCTGATCCGAGTCCGAGGCCCAATGCGGATGGAGATGTCCCTCACGATCGAGTCGATAATAGGTCCCCCAGCGCAGCGCGATCTTCTTAAGCGAGTCGTAGTCCCACTGATCGAGCCTTACCCCAGGCGTTGGATCTTGGTGCAGGTGCACGTTTTCGGGAAGCGGAGGATTCGCACCTTGGCCGGGTGGAGGAGAGATGATCGAGACGGTCCCTCCAATCCAATATTCCGTCCAGCGATCCTGCGCATACAGCATCTGGTCATACGGCTGGCCGGTAACTGGGGCTGCAGTACTCTTGAGGACAAGGTCCTCGACTCGCTGCACTTCGAGATCGCCCAATACCCGCTGATCGCCCCAATGGACCCTGACAGGAGATTCACCGCCTGACTGCATGGTGCCGAGAGTCTGTCCAACTTGTACCGCCGCGCGAACCGCGGGAATCGCCACAGAACCGAGCTGAAGCTGAACCGTTCGTGTAACCGGCCGGCGATCGACCGTCGTAGCCGTGACCTCAACCGTGCTCAGCAGACCTGGCTGCAAAGGACCATATACTTTCAATTTAAGAATCCGACCAAGTCCTCCCATAGCATTGTAGAAGCCCTTGGGTGAATCATTTAGCGTCTGGTTGTCCGCCTGATTCGCCGCATCAAGGAGGATGTCGGGACGGTCAGCGGTCCCGATAAACTGCGAACGCCCGGCTGCGTCGAAGAACGACGGCCCGCTCGCAAGATTCCCTTGACGCTTGTCGAGCAGTCCAGTGACCACGATCGGTGCCGTACTCGGATCGTGGAACCAACTCATCACAACATCCGCCGCACCGTCGGCCAGCTGTTGCGCGACATTGTCCTCTTTCATGGCGCTGACACCCGGTCCATCGTGACCTGCCAGGTACAGCGACGTCATGCCTGCGATTCCAAGAAGAAAAATCAGCATGAGCGCCCCGAGAAGCACGTGACCCTTATCGCACAGATTCATGAATTCTGATGCGCGCCGCTCTTCCATCCTCATATCCTCACTCCCTTTCTTATTGGAGGTTCCACCGTTATGTCCTGAGGCTAATTTCTCGAACCGCGCGGATTCCTTGATCGGACATCATCACTTCAACGACGACTAGTTTGACGAGCGAGGGTTGTGTCACAGCCTGCCCGTTTTCATCCCAGTAGGAGAACCGAACTTCCCTGATATCTCTGACAAGGACACTCGCGCCGCCATCGACCTGTCGCAGCAACCTCAGAACACCCTGGTCATCGCGACGGCTGTAGTAGCGAACACGATTCATAAGAGAGACAGTGGCTCCGGGCGGAATCGCCCCTGTCAGCGGCTGCGTCACCGTAAGCAGACTCCGTTGCCCATCCCGAGCCAGGGCAAGCGTCTCGCAGCGCTCGGCCCAACAGGCCACAATGGTTTTTCGATCATCCCACCCTTGCCCGTCTTGGACCGACAGAGCCGTTTGGCCAATCGTCGCCGCTGCCGTGACCATTGTCGAAAGGCCTTGCAGATTCGCCGAAAACTCCACTGAGTCCGAAGCCGCCGTGGTGAGAGAGCCGGACCCTGCGAGTCGCAATTCCTGCTCAAGAACTTCTAACCCAAGGCGAAGATCTTGCTGTTGCGCGACCTCACGTTGTTGCCGCATAAACTGTTGCTGGAAATAGGACAGGGCCTGAAGCGTGGCGCCCAAAACGACTAGCCCGGCCACCATGGCAAGCATCATCTCGGTCAGGCTGGTCCCTGTCTCTATCCTTATGCTATGGTGATTACGCCGTGTAGGCCGTCCTGTCTCCATCCTGTCTACTCCGTGTGACGACACGTTACAGGCTCCCAACGAACACTGGATTGGCCCGCAGGGTGCCGACTCGTACTTCGCGCTGACCCTCGCCGGCTGCGTAGACCGCGCGAGCCTCAATTAGGACATGCCCTGAGGCCGAAAGTGAACCGGAACGGCTCGGCGTCACCGTCCAGATCAGATGGACGCCATCCTGGTCCCAACTACCGGAGTACACCCCATCGCCGGCCAGCACATCGCCGCCTGCACCATCGTCACGCATGACAAGGTCGGAGACACCATCATGATTCAGATCATCCAGCAAGAGACGATCCCATCGCGCAGATCGTTTCGCTTCGATCCGCGATTCCGCCATTGCCAGGGCACGCGTCGCCAATGTTCCCGTTCGAAGACTCCATCCTGCTGCCTGAAATGCCCCCATCGCACCAGCCAACCCGATCAACGTCAGAGCCATAGCTATGAGCACTTCGGCAAAACTGGCTCCGCCCTCTGCATGAAATAATCGATCCCGCGTCATGAGACGGACACTCTTCCAGTGATGCTCACAGTGAATGTGGTTTCCCGGCCCTGACTGTCACGCACACGAATGGTTGTAGGGGTCACCGACCGACCGCTGGGATGAAATAGAAGTTCGGGGCCGGCGGTTGGCTCCTCCACGACCACACCCTTGTCCGCATACTGATAGACGTGCAGGATGTCTTCGGCATCCGCGCGTCGAAGCGTGATCGTACGGCCTTCTCGATCGAATATGACCCGAAGGCGCTCTCGCCTGGCCATCGCCAGATGTCTGGCGAGCCGGAGCTCCGAAGCGATCTCTACGGTAGCGCTTCGCGCCTGAACCCTTGCGGCCCATGTCTGATAACTCGGCCCCGCCAATGCAGCCATGATACCCATGATCGCCAGTACGATGAGGAGCTCTGTCATACTCCAGCCTTGTTCCTGTATCTGTGATTCTCTCGGCATGTCCCCTCATCTAGCAGCGGAGTTCCCCTTACAGGGATGAACGTGCTTTCCAAGACCCGTGCCCGCGCTGGTCCACACCCAGCTAACTGAATGCTTCGTGAGGAGCGCGAACGGAATACTTCGCAAGTTCGCGCGGTTTTGCGTTGTCATGAGGAAACATGGGTCGGAGTCGGCCTGTGCACTGGCCAAGAAAGAGGAAGGAAACAAGAAAAGCGCTTCACTATTCAGATACAGGGATTCGCCCGAAGAGATACAGGAAAAGTATTAGAAGGCAGGGCCAAGAAGACCTTGATACCACTCGAGGAGCGGCTGGGCAAAAAACAGGGAGAGGAGGGCTCCCAATACAAGGAAGGGGCCAAAAGGAATATATTCATCACGCTTGATGACGCGCAGGGCGATCAAGCTGATGCCGATGATAGAACCAGTGAGCGAGCCGATCATGATGGTGAGAAGCGCCGGTTTCCAGCCAAGAAACGCACCGATCATAGCCAGCAACTTGATATCGCCACCTCCCATTCCCTCCTTGCCGAAGAGATAGGGGCTCAGCCAGGCCAGGAGCCAGAGGATGCCGCCTCCCACGGTGAGTCCGAGCACAGAATTGATCACACCCACCGGCAAAACGGTCACGGCACCCAGAAGTCCGACCACCATTCCCGGTATGGTAATGACATTGGGGATCATCTTATGGGTGAGATCCGTTCCCGTCACCACGACCAACGCCGAAAACAGCAGGGCATAGAGGGCGGCTGTCCAGCTGGGACCGAAGTACCATAAGATGGTG
>DASVEA010000211.1:0-2523 GCA_036380815.1 Nitrospiraceae bacterium | reverse complement strand
TCGGGGTTGGGCTGGAGTATTCCGGTCATGGAAGTGAGATCTCATTTTCTTCGCCGGTGAACGCAGGATCCTCAGCTAGTACAAACCTCTGGGTCTTCAGTTCAATGGTGAATCTGACTCTTCGCTACCCTGGGAAGGCGTTTGTCCCTTACATCGGTGTCGGGGGTGGTTATTCGAGCGGAGTGCTCACCGATCCCAACATTCCGGGTCGGTCAGACCGGGACTTTGAAGGTTCATGGACGTTGAGCTATCAATTCTTCGGCGGGTTGCAAGGCAATCTGACCGAAAAGGTATATCTGTTCAGCGAGTACAAGTACCTCTCGGCCGACTATCACTGGAAGGAGCTCGCGCTGGATTTTCGCTCCCAGTACGCCTTGTTTGGCATCGGGCTGCGCTTCTAAATCGTTCTTCTTCGAAGTAAAACGCGATGAGCATCCTCGACCAATTCTTCATCTATCATCCTGACCCGTGGAAAGATCGAGATTGGGCTCAGCTTAGTGGGTTGTCGCTCGAAGAGGTCTGGTTTCAGGCTGCCGATGGGGCACGCCTCTTTGGGTGGTACGTCGAATCTTCGGCAACGAACGCCGTGGTTCTCTGGTGCCACGGCAACGCCGGGAACATTATCAACCGACTGGAGAACCTGCGCGAACTCTATCGGATCGGTCTGTCGGTGTTCCTGTTCGACTATCGCGGCTATGGTCGGAGCCAAGGGCGGCCGTCAGAAGAGGGCCTCTATCAGGATGCGCTCGGGGCACACGATTATCTGACGCGAACCAGAATGATCCGACCTGAGCGGATCGTCCTCTTCGGGCGCTCGCTCGGAGCGGCTGTTGCAGGGGAACTTGCTGCGCAGAAGCCCGCCGCGGGGCTGATCCTCGAATCATCGTTTCCGTCGATTGGAGCGGTTGCCAAGTTCCATTACGGCGGGGTGCCGGTCCATTGGCTGCTCGGAGCAGACTTCAGATTGATCGATCGCCTTCCGCAGCTCTCGCTGCCGAAGCTGATCATTCACGGCGACAAAGACGACATTATCCCCCTCCAATTGGGCCGACAGGTTTTCGAGGCGGCCAAGCCACCCAAATTTTTCTACATCATACCCGGCGCCGACCACAACGATACCTACCAGGTCGGGGGCGCGGCCTATTTCCGACGATGGGCCGAGTTTGTTCAAACCGCCGTCCGATCCTAGCCTGCGCTCATGCGAGTCGGGCGAGTCGCACTCCTCGCAAGCCATTCCACGATTTCAGAGGAATTGATTGGAGATTGCTTCGACATTTGGTACAGTGCGCGCACGGAACACGTCCATCCGGTCGTGGCTTAGGTGAGACCGAGACGTGTGTACCTAAGGGAGGCCATGGTGGAGATTGACTTACGGCGCCCTGCTGTTTGTGTGCTGGGTCTAGTCCTTTCGATGTGCGTAGGCTGCGCTGGACAAACCAGCACATCGCATAAGGATTTGCTTGGTGATGCCGCATCGCCCATAGAGTCGGGTACGACCGTGGCGAGTATGGCCCCATCCACCCCGTCTCAGCCTGTAGACGAGGAACGTGCCGTTGCAACGCCGGCTCCCCGGTCGCCGCCAGAGACTCAATCGGACGAACCGCTTGATCCATTTGCCAGGGCTGATGAGGGAGCCGGTGAGGAGTATGATCCCTGGGAACCAATGAACACCAACATCTTTGAGTTCAACCGCCAGGTCGATCGATTCGTGCTCAAGCCTGTGGCGAAGGGGTATAATTTTGTCATGCCCGACTTGGTCCAGGTCGGCATCAGCAACATTTTTTACAATCTCCGGTTCGCTCCCCGCTTTTTTAACAATGTGTTTCAGGGCAAGATGAAAGGCGCCGGCATCGAAGTCGGGCGGTTCCTGATCAACAGCACGGTTGGATTGGTCGGGTTCTTCGATGTCGCAAAACATGTAGACCTCGTCACATCGGAAGAAGACCTGGGGCAGACTCTTGGATTCTATGGCGTCAAACCAGGCCCCTATCTCGTGTTGCCGCTGCTCCAGCCCTTCACCGTTCGGGATTTTGTTGGATATGTCGGTGATATTTTTCTCAATCCGATCAACTGGTTGGTCGTACCGATCATTGAAATTGAGGGCGTACCCTCCGTGATCGCCCACGAGGACGATTTGACGTCGACCTTAATCCAGACTGGGGCCCGCGTAGAAAATATCGTCAATGAACGGTCGCGGAATCTCGAAACGTTCGAGGGAGTCGAGGAAGCAACGCTGGATCTCTATACCGCCGTGCGCAACGCCTATCTGCAGAAGCGTGTCCAGGCAATCCGAGAATAGAGAAGTGCTGAGTCACGAGTGCTGAGAACAAGAATCGCGGACACTTTCAGCACTCAGCACTCATCGCTCAGCATTAGGAAATCACTCCCAGTTCCCGACCGACAGTTGCGAAGGCGGCGCTGGCTCGCTCAAGCTGTTCGTGCGTGTGGGCCGCCGACATCTGGACGCGAATTCGCGCTTGGCCTTCCGGTACAACCGGGTAACTGAACCCCACGACATAGATC
>DASVEA010000210.1:0-2320 GCA_036380815.1 Nitrospiraceae bacterium | reverse complement strand
CAGTGGCACAACCCGACAGGCCCGCCAGCATGATCACCAACAGGATGAGACGGGCGGGTCTGCCTCCGGCGCTGCGTGCGTCACTGGTATGAGGAAGCCACCGGTATTGTGAAGGAACTGTGTTACGCTTGAGGGAGAAAGGAGGCACAGATTGGCCGCTTAAGACGTTCACGACGATCCTTGAAGGGTGGACGTTCTCTTTCAAGACGACAACGTTGCTCATGCTACGCCAGTGTCAACCAACCACTGCGGCCGGACCAATACGAGAGGTGGGTGGCAGCACTGACCATTGGAAACATGATGATCGAGGCAGGCAACCGTCTCTCACCCCGTCATTTAGATGGTCGCTGAGGAGGTGATGTTTCGCGAAATGCTTGCAGATAGAGCGAGCACTGTTCTTTGGCGTCAGTGGGAGAGGTTTCGTGCTTCTTCAGACATTCACGGTAACCAGCGAGCTGCCGTGTTAATTCCTCTCGATAGGCTGTTTCTGCCTGCAACCGTCGATATTCCTGGCACTGCAGCGCGACATTCCCTGACCAGAACGTGTCACTCGGGAGTGATCCGCAGTCACTGGTGGTGGTGTACTGCACGCTTGTGCATCCCAGTACACCAAGGCACAGGAGTGGAAGATAGCGAAACACGCGTAGGTCCATATGTGTCCTCCTTTCGATCGAGTGTGAGAGTGGTCGGCGCAAACTTCTATCAAAGAACCAACCGGCATGCAAGAGAATTGGGCCTCGCGCTATCCCGCACTATTCATAACGGTTCGTCGCGAAATCGCTGAGCCATACGGTCTGGTCTTCGCCGATCTTGCTGGTAGGCTCCCTCGCTTTCCTTCTGCTCAATTCGCTTCATGTGCTGGTTGCCATGGCCTAAAAGAGCAAGTACAAGCCGATCCCGACGCTCTGGATCTTTTGGTCGTAAAACTGGCCATACGGATTGTAGCCCCAATAGTAGTTGACAAGCAGACGCAGGCGCCTGGTTTTGCCCAGCCGGAACCATTCAAGGCCTCCTTCGACATTCGAATTAATGAGCCAGTTAAGCTCCTCAAACGCTTTAAAATCCGCCCCGAATACCGGGGTCATGATCAACCCGCCTTTGAGCGTCTGCCCTAACAGGGGCGAACGAATCTCAGGCCCGCGCAGCTCGACACCCCACTGCGCTTTGAGCCGATCAATGCTCTCCGGTTTCCGGTGAATAAGATACCCGCCTCCCCCATAGATTCGGCCCCATCCGCCTGGCGTGTTGAACGACAGGATCCCATCGATTTCTTCGAAGCTCAGCTCTATCGCGTTGTACCCCGGTCTGCTTAAGAGGAACTGGTCTCCCAGATGGCTGCTCTGGTGGTAGAGGCGCGCCCGTGCGGAGACGAATTCACTCCGCCATGACACCGGCACCCCGAAGAGAAAGTCCGTATTGATGAGCTCGGTCGGTCCGCCCAGATAGAACTGCGAGAACGCGCCCATCAACAGACCGACCTGCGTTCCATCGCACGATCCTTCTTTGCGACGGCTCCAGAGGCCGAAGTTTTCTCCCAATGCGACCGAGCCGATAGTGTTCGAGGTATTCGATTCCAGTACCTGAGTCTGCTGTATGGTCGCGAAGGTTTGCGGTTGCTTCGGATCGGCCAACAAGGGGCGAAAGACATCGCCGTCTGGCAAGAACACGTTTTCCCACACGGTCTTCTCCTGTTCAGGGTGACTCACCGAGCTCGGATTGAAGCGGCAATCCACGTCCAGCCGATCCTTCCCCCACAGTAAAGGATCCGCTCCTGCGACGGATGCCAGGAAAAACCACGCCGTGCATGCCCACAACCACGCAACCGCCCGGCTAGTGCGCCGCCATGATGTCCTTGAGATCCGCTCCACTCATCACCTCTTTCTCAAGCAGAAGCTTGGCGCCCCGGACAAGGGCACTGTGCTTCTCTGCCAACAGCCGCTGAAAAAAGTACCCGCGCCGTTGCAGCAAGGACACCGCCACCATCGGCACTTCGAGATCCGCAGCCGAGAGAGGGGAACAGCCCAGGGCGACTGTTCACTAGATAACAAGAATCGTTGCCGCAGATTGGCACGGAACAGGATCGAAGGAGTGTGCTTACTTCACCTTGGAGAAATCGGCAACGATTCTCGCTTCATTTCCATCCAGAAGATTCACGACGAAAACGGACGCCGCAGTAGGGTCAAATGTTTCATAGGCAAACAGTGCGGTAAAACGTGACCGGTAGATCGGCCCGCGTCCCTCATTCTTTCGGCCACGTTCGGCTTTTCCGATGTCGATGGGCTTGATCTTCTTGGAACCCTGTTGCAACTCGATCAAGGCA
>DASVEA010000209.1:0-6402 GCA_036380815.1 Nitrospiraceae bacterium | reverse complement strand
AATCCGATTCTCTGCCCAGTAGGGATCTTCTCCGTTGTGTGCCCAGTGAAAGAACCCGCAATGTCCCCCGTGGCGAGGCGCGATTACCCGAATCTTAGGATGGCGCTGAATCAGCGGCACAGTAAACATGGAGTAGGGAATGAAGGGATCATCTTGTGCCGTGATGATGAGGGTGGGAACGGCGA
Organism: Nitrospiraceae bacterium; assembly: GCA_036380815.1. Classification (GTDB taxonomy): domain Bacteria; phylum Nitrospirota; class Nitrospiria; order Nitrospirales; family Nitrospiraceae; genus Palsa-1315. Next base: position 6,217 of record DASVEA010000209.1, on the reverse strand, counting down.
TGGAATCGAGCACATGGCGTGCGCCTGCGCGATTGTAGTAGTCGGCTCCGCTGGCGTATCCTCCGTCCGGGGCGGTATAGCGATCGTCGAATTCGCTGATCCAGGAGATGCCATCGAGTTTCTTAAGATCCCACTTGCCGGGGAAGAGATCGGCCTTTCGGCGCAGTCGTGCCTTCAAGCTCACGAGGAAGTGTCTGTGATAAATCCAGTTGCGAGGCTGCTCCAAGGCCTCGACGCATTGCGGAGGGTCGATATTCGGACAGACCGCGATCGCGCCGGCCAACGCTGTTTCAGACGAGCCGGCTTCTCCGGCTGCTTTCAGGACGAGATTCCCTCCCATCGAATAGCCGACAAGCCAGATGCGATCTAATCCATCCACGCGCGCCAATTCATGGACGATGGCTCGATAGTCCTGACTCAAGCCGCTGTTGTAAAGCGTCGGCGTCAGGTGCTCGGTCCCGCCACAGGTCCGTTGGTTCATCCGGATGACATTGAATCCCGCGCGATAGGCTTTCGCGGCGATGCCGCGCATATAGTGAGACTCGCTGCAGCCTTCAAGGCCGTGCACGAGTACCACGGTCTGGCATACTGTACGGGTTGGCTGCCAGTGACAGAAGCCGCGTAACTGGGTGTGAGGCTCGGTGGTGAATAGTCTCGAATCGGTATGTACTCCCGCAAGGATCCCTCGGCGAGGCCAATAGCCTGGGAACACTGTCATGAAATGTGGATTGCGGAGCCAGGTGGACGGTGTAAAATCTCGCCAATCGGGTGACATGGAGGTCATCATACAGAAAAGTTCTATATTTCCGCAGTATGTATCCCAGGACACGACAAATTGGGGTGGGAGTATTTCCCACGCAATTCCGCTACAGGCTACGGTGAAGTGGATGTTGCCCCGATAGCAGGATGTTGAAAAAGTCCGCTAGCGGCGTTCTCGCTTCGCTCTTGGGAACCGTGAAACGTGAGGCGTGGGAGGAAGGTCAGCCGCGGAGCTGTGGTCATGCTTGGGATAAGGCGCGTCCCTGAGCAAAGAGGCTGTCTTGGCAGACTCAGAGCGGGCGGGTGAAGTAGCCGCCAGGGATGGGCAGTTAACAATCAATATGTTTCCCTGAAAGAAAGGTTATGAGTACCCATGCCCAGATCCCAAGCGCTATGGAACTGAGAATGATGCGGTCAAATACGTTCATGGTAGTTCCCTCCTTTGCCCTTGCGCTCCCATATCTCCACAATCCCGGCAATCCCCAACATCTTGGAGACCGTCGCCTCTTCGATGGGTATGGTTTCGCGCGTGACGTATTCGTTGCTCATTTGCCTTTTGGCCTCCACTCCCTCGCCAGCTGTTGCGCCTCGGCGATCTGGTCAGGGGTCATCCGTTTGGCGAGCGCATCTCGCAGCGCGGTCCCACGCTTTGCTCCGTTCGCTGCCCCCAGGCTGTACCACATGTAGGCCTGGACATAGTCCTGCGGTACGCCGTCCCCACGCTCAAACATGAGGCCAAGTTGTCTTTGCGCTAACTCATTACCTTGCTTTGCGGACAGACGATACCAGTACACAGCCTTCTTGTAATCCTGCGCAACACCACGCCCATAATCATACAAAATCCCCAGATTGACCTGGGCGCCCGCGTGTCCCTGGGCGGCGGCTTTCTCGTACCACTGCTGCGCTTGGGCATCGTCCTTTGACACGCCCTGGCCGTTGGCATATAGCAGGCCGAGGTTGTACTGCGCGACGGCCTGTCCCTGCTCGGCCAGCGGATGCCATTCACGCAAGGCTGTTGCGTAGTCGCCGCGTTGGTAGGCGTCCGCACCTGCCTTGAAGTCCGCCCACGCATATGCTGCGAGACAGACGATCGACAGCACAAGGGCGACAGGGAATTGGAGCGCTATGAGCCGATCATCACTCACAGGACAATCTCCGCAGGTTTCGCACTAACCGTTTCACGTATTGCTGGAGCCGGGTATGCATGTGAGGATCGATCGCGAGGTTCTCTACGGCAAACTCCTGCCCTCCCGACCATCCTGCGGCCTCGCATCTGGCCGCACCTCCTCGGCTTGTCATGAACGGCAATGTCAGACAGGCTCCCAGTGGTGGGAGAACACAAAAGGGGCACTCCACAGAGTGAAGTGCCCCTTTTGCTCTAGATTGGCTCCCCGGGCAGGACTCGAACCTGCGACCAGCCGGTTACAAGTGCCCCAGTTTTTCAACCGGGCTTGGACTATCTCTTCACCCGCCTACAGAAAAAGCAGGGGAGGGTGTCGGGCGCTAGTGAGGCGTTATTGGATCGGCTCCTCAGCCTCTAGTCTCTGCACGTTCCTGCCTACTGAGTTGCCGTTCGGCAGGCTTCGCTCAGGATTACCATTCCGACTCGGGTGTGAGTCGGGGCAGGCTTCCCTGAATTCACCCGAAGTTTCAACCACGGTTTCCCGTGGAGGCTGCATAGTAATACAGCCGGCTGCTCTACCAACTGAGCTACCGGGGAATCTGGATCAGCTGAAACGGAGGGATTCTAGCATAAACTGGAGGGGTGGGAGCGAGCCTTTTTTGCAGAAGAAACGGATAAGCAGCGCCACGCCTTACTCACAGGGCCCGGAAAAACATTCTGGGCATGCTGGAATTTCACTGGTCTGCACGGTTGCACTAACAGGAGTACATCCCGCAGGATGCTCAAAAAGGCCGTCCAGCAAGGCCGCAGCGAGCGAAGAAGCGAGGCGTACGCTGCGGTACGTTGAGCCTCTGAGCGAAGCGAGAACGCCGCTGGCGGTCTTTTTCAGCATCCTGCTACACGTCGAAATCCTCGGTTTCATCCTCATCCGAGGTCGCGTCAGTATTGCCTGCTGCGACGGATGCGTAGTGCTTTGCCCAGGTCAGATAGAGATTTCCACTATCGCGCATGGTATCGGCAGCCTTGACGAGTGTCTGTGCCAGTTCAGGGTCTTTCCCGCTGGTATGGATATCGGCTGCACGCCGTTCGAGCACTTTCGGGTACTCGTGAATCAGCCCGGCAATCTCTCGAACGAGCTCATCAATGACATTGTCCTCAGTTTCCATCTATTCCCTCCTAGCAGGATGCTGAAAAAGACCGCCAGCGGCGTTCTCGCATCGCTCAGATCCTCGTACCCCAGAGGGTACGCCTCCGGTCTTCGCTCGTTGCGGCCTCGCTGAACGGCCTTTTTGAGCATCCTGCCTGCTGTTACTCCTGTTATTCTAAGCTGACTGACCAACAAAAAACCCCACAGCGCAGGCGCCATGGGGTCTTGCGCGGGAGACCCGCTACACGACACGGTTATCCTTGGTAGGCCTGCCCCAGCGCGGCGGACTCACCTTTTTGGGACATCAGCTGTCCGGTGGCGCTGACTGCCTGCATGGTGATGGCATAATGCTTGGCCGCGTCGCAGACGATCACGCAGAGCTCACAGCCCTTACAGCGGTCAATGAATACTTCGGCCACCATCTTGCTTTGATTGAGGTCGAGGCAATTGGCCTCGGGACAATACATGATGCACAGTCGGCACCCCTTCTTGGCCACGCATTTCTCGTCGATGACTTGGGCTATGTTATACATGCGAGCTGGTTCCTTCTCTCTCGTTAAGCCGCAACGGCAGGATTGCCGACTCGCAGCTCATACTTATTCTTCTCTGCCCATTCACTGGCCATTTCATAGGCCGCCTGCATGGTTGCAAGGTTCTTGGCCAGCAACATTTCTTTCTTGGCGAATTTCTTCTTGATCGCTTCATCCAAGGAGGCGGTTCCACCGGAGGCGACAAACTTCTTCCCGAACCGTTCCTGTAAGGCGCCGTCCAGGGATTCCATTGAGACGCACTTGGTGATGCCTGCGACCGATCCGATCATCGACATATTCGTCGATAACTCGGTGCCGGCCACCTCGATTGCGAGCTCGGTTCCCGCAATGTAAAATACCTTCACATTCAGATCCTTGAGACGTTCAATGTCATCGGCTGACAGAAGCTCCTGGTCGGAGTTGATGATGACTAGGCCACCTTCCTTCACGCCGGAATAGAAGGGCATGGTATAGCTCTTTCCCATGGTGATGACCTGGGGATGAAAGACCTGGATGACGTCGGGAAATACCAACTCGCCACGGTCGTAGATCCGTTCAATGCCGATCCGACAATAGCTCTCCGCCGGCGCCATGCGTTTCTCGGCGCCGAAGAAGGGATTGGAGATCGAAAACTTGCCGTCGCGGTTGGCAGCCATGGCCAGGACATGCGCGGCAGTGACGGCGCCCTGTCCGCCTAATCCCGACATCCGGATATTCAGTCTTTTCTTAATCATGGTCGTCTCCCCTCCAGAATCGGATTAGGCTCCCTGAGAGGCGAGCTGTTTTGCAGCGGCCTTTTTTTCCTTGTCCTTGGCGGACACTTCTGCCAGGAGTTGCTTGGCCGGCTCGCTGATGTACTCTTTGTAGGCAAACCGCTCGGTCGGTTTTTCCGAGTCCCGCATTTCCTGGAGCCCTTCCATGCTGTTCTTTCCGATTTCGAGAATGCAAGGTGTGTAGAGCTGGAGGTAGGTCGGGCCGATTTCACGCGCGATCATGACCGCGTTCCGGACCACCTTCTCAATGAGGGAGGGCTTGCTGACGGTGCATTGGACCACGTAATGGCAGCCTGATTCGCGGGCGATTTCAGGCAGACGGACCTTGTCGAAGAGCTTCCCAACCGGCGCCATTTTGGCTACGAACCCCTTCTGCATCAGGCCGCTCTCCTGGCCACCGGTGTTGGCATACAGTTCGTTATCGAAACAAATCGTGGTGAACTTCTCCTGGCGGAACCAGGCTTGAAGTGTCATGTCGAGGCCGATATCGACGGTGGCGCCGTCACCGGCAAGCACGACTACGTCTTTCGTCCGGCCGGGGAAGCGGACGCTTAAGGCGCGCTTCAAGCCGGAGGCGATGGCGTTTTGGTTACCGAAGAGAGAGTGAATGTTGTGCACGGCCACCATGGGGAACACCAGGCTGGTGCAGCCCGTGGAGCCGACCATGACGGTGTCTTCGGGGTTCGGCAATGAGGCCAGTATGTACCGAAAGGCCATGGATTCCGGGCAGCCGGCGCAAAGGGAGTGCTGCTCGATCAATTCTTTGCTGTTGCCGATATCCTTCCAGCCTCGGTCTTCCTTGCCGTAGGTCGCGCTCTTGACCAGGTCTTGATAGTCGGACGGCATGATGTCGTACAGGTCTTCCGAAATCTTGATACGTTCCTTGCTCATTGGGGCCTCCTCAGTAATGCCTCTTATTCAAAGCGTTCGATTTTTGCTGCATAGATGCGATCAACTGCCGCGACCGGCCAACGACATGGTGCGCATGCCGAGCAGGGTCTTGATTTCGGAGACAATAATTTCCGGTGGCATCGTCATGCCTCCGCAGACACGCGGGCCGGCGTTGACACGTTCGCTGTTTGGGATGGTGGCTTTAATTTCTTTTGCCAACCATCCGGTCACGTTAAATTCGGGGACGATAATGTGCTTGGCGTTTTTTGTGGCTTCACGGATTTCCTCGCCTGGCCAAGGCCGCAAGGACTTGATCTTTACCAGACCGCAACGGATGCCTTCGTCATCGAGGAGGCGGATGGCTTCACGACCTTGTGACACCGCTGTACCAGAGGCGACGATGATGACCTCGGCATCGGTATTTTCTGTCTCGATTAACCCGTTTATCCACTTGATCGTGTGCTTGCGCGACCGTTCCACTGCCGCCCAGACCTCTTGCTGCCAGGAAGCGTGGGTGGCATAGCTGATGTAGTTGCTCTTCATGATGAACGGATCGCGCATCATCCGGACCGGCGGACATTCCATGTCCATGCAGGGCACGGGGGAGCGGTATGGGTCATAGGGCGGAAGACACATGTCGGCCGGGGTGAGATTGACGACGTCCTTGGTGTGCGTCACGAAGAATCCGTCGCAGCACAGCGCCAAGGGGAGGTGCACATCAGGCTCTTCCGACACCATGTAGCCTTTGAGGATCCAATCGAAGAAGTCCTGTGCGGTTTCCGCATGCCAGACGAGCATGCCGGTATTCAGTAGATACGCAATCTCGAGAGTGTCAGGCTGAATCGACAGTGGGGAGTTGATGCCGCGGCAGGTGACAATCATCTGAATCGGCAACCGTGCGCCGGACCACATCGGAAAGTTCTCCATCGCGCGCATCGTGCCGGGTCCCGCGGTTGTCGTAAATACCCGAGCCCCGCCGAAGGCCGCTCCCGCG
>DASVEA010000208.1:0-2753 GCA_036380815.1 Nitrospiraceae bacterium | reverse complement strand
GCAGGATGCTGAAAAAGTCCGCCAGCTTCGTTCTCGCATCGTTCAGACCCTCAACGTACCCCCGGGGGTACGCCTCGGCCCTTCACTCGCTGCGGCCTTGCTGGACGGCCTTTTTGAGCATCCTGCAGGAATGTTCTCCTGCTGTGCCACACGTGATGACTGGATGACGAGCCCCATGCGACAGCAGTCTGATGACCGATCCCGGAGCCCTGTCAGTCGATTCTGGCAGGATTCGGTACGTCCTTAAAGAGAGTATCGGCAAGATCGCGGCCAAAGTTGAGCCGTTCCGGCAATGTGGCCGCAGTCAGGAACCGTCCGGCCAGGTCACCCAGCCCCGCATCGCGGGAGGCGATGAACTTTGGCACGTCACTCGGCGCGGTCAGCCAGAAGCCCCGTAGACGGAAGAACGCGCTGACGACGTCATCGAAAAATAGCGAGAGCAGATACTGCGCGGTCGCCGGCCTATCGGCCAGATCTCGCGCCTTTCCCAGCCAATGGAAACACTCAGCCTTCATCCGAATCTGCTCATTGATGCTGACAGGGGGCGGCCCCTGTCGGAACCGTTGGTGGGCGCGTTCGATGAGCTTGGCGCCGATGCTGTCGTGATCGAAGAGGATGCGGGCTTTCCGTAAGAGAGACGGGAGGCGCGGCGAGTAGGGGAGGTCCTCCTCCATCTCTTGATGTCCCCGATAGCGGATGTCGGCCAGACGATCGGCGACACGGACAATCTCATGGCCGTCGGCCTGTCCTTTCACGAGCGCAATGAGATCGATGTCGCTGTGAGTCGTGATGGCGCGCCGAACGCTGGACCCCACCAGGATTACACTGACGAGATCGCCCCCACGGCGGCCACGGACGTGGCGCAAGGCTACCGCGACAAGCTCTTCAAATCCCGGTTCATCGATCGGGTCCGGTTGTTCCGGCGGCTCCGGCATCGCCAGGAGCTCTGCCTTCAATTCTTCTGACGTGGGAATAGGTTGGGTAGCGGGGCTATCCATTTTTAAGCTCCCTGTATGAGCTGAATATGTTTTGGGAGCGATCCCAGCCAGTCCTCGAACGGTTGCTCCGCATCAACGATAATTTCCAACTTGCCATTGGTCAACCGCCGGACGACACCCGGGCTTTCTGGAGACAACGGGATTTCGACCCACTCGCGGTTCAGACCGAGCGAGTCCGTGACCTCAAGGATCCGGCTGATGTGTTTGAACGATACAACTTCTAACGGCATTGGTGTTCCATCACGCGGCATTCTAGATTTCAGTGGGAGACGTGTCAATGAGCGGACGCTTCAGTCCGCCAACACACGGGCAAAGATGTTGCAGGCTTCTTCGGTCATGGCGGTGGAGACATCCAAGTGGGTGACGGCTCGAAAGCTGGTGCCGCCGATGGCATTGATCAAGACCCCCGCCTGCTTCAAGGCGGTGACGATCGCCGGTGGACTCAGGCGGTGGCCGATCACATCGAAGATGACAATGTTCGTATCGACATCTTGAGGATTGATCCTGACCGTCGGGATTTGTTGCAGCTGTCGCGCCAGGCGCTTGGCGTGGTCATGGTCCATTTTCAATCGTCCAATATGGTGTTCGAGCGCATAGATGCCGGCAGCGGCGAGGATGCCGGACTGCCGCATAGCACCGCCATACATACGGCGCAGCCGCTTAGCCTTATCGAGGAGGGTCAGATCATTCATCATGAGGAGCGATCCGGCCGGTGCTCCCAGTCCTTTCGAGAGACAGACTGACAGGGTATCAAAGTGCTGGGCGTAGGAGGCCGGCGGCAAGGTGGTGGCGGTGACGGCGTTGAATAATCGTGCACCGTCCAAATGCATCGGGGTACCGTGGGTGGCAGCCACCGCTCGAATCCGTTCAATCGTCGCCAGGGGATAAATCGTTCCGCCGCCGCTATTATGGGTATTCTCCAGACAGATCAGCGCCGTTTGGATCGTGTGCGGCTCTATTGGACGGATTGCCGCCTCAACCTGCTCGGGTGAGATGAGGCCCCGATTTCCTGCGACCCAATGGAGTTGGACGCCTGCCAGTGCTCCGGCGGCGCCCTGCTCATACCGGACGATATGCGCCGTGCTCTCGACGATGACTTCTTGGCCCGGTTGCGTGTGGAGGCGAATGGCGAGTTGATTGGCCATTGTGCCGGACGGCACGAAGAGTGCGACCTTTTTCCCAAACATCGTGGCGGCCATGTCTTGCAGCCGATTCACGGTGGGATCTTCGCCGTAGACATCGTCTCCCACTTCCGCGCGGGCCATCGCCTTTCGCATGGCTTCAGTGGGTTTCGTGACCGTATCGCTGCGCAGGTCGATCATCAAGCGTCCGTGAGAATGCCACAAGATCGTGGGTCTTGCGCATTCTAGCAAATTTTCTTCTTGCGTGGGAGAGTCGGTCACGGCAGGATGCCGTTCGTATGGCGTGGTTTCGAGACGTGCTCCGAAAGCAACCAACTAAGTCATGCCGATGTTTCCTTCCATGATTGCTCGCTTTTCCTCCAGAGGGGGTCGCCAGACTGTCCTTCACTGCGCGCAACATTCTCACCCACCCAACTCCGAGCGCGTCGAGACGAGCTCTTGTCCCAGGCGTACACATTCTGATCGTGCGCGGTTTGCGAGCAAGAAGGATGTTCTTGCCACCCTTTCCTCTACTTTACGTGTAAAAAAACCGCGTGCTATAGTCCCGTGCTCATTGCGCTGTATTGATCGTGTGCCATGACGTTTCACGAGGTTCAAAATGCCTGAAGTTCCG
>DASVEA010000207.1:0-2384 GCA_036380815.1 Nitrospiraceae bacterium | reverse complement strand
AATACGGACCTCCCAACCGCGTGGCGGTTCTCCGATCGCCAACCTCGACCGTGGCATCAGCTCGTCGTTTTTCATGCCGAAAAACTGCATGAACTCGGCATGCTGATACGCTGGCGGTCCCCATGCCCCGACGAACGCGCGGGGAGTCAACCGATGGAGCACCAACTGGTTGTCTCGCACGTGGCGCTCTTGTTCTTCCAGCGAAGGCATCCCGCTGCAACTGAAGACTGACCCGATAGCGACCACGACTAACACACCGGCCCATCCCGAGCGCCTCAGAAAATCGAGGCCCAGGAACCGCTGCGTACCGCACCAGGTGGGTCTGAACATGCCTGCGAGTTTCCTCACAATAGGCGTCGGCTCCTTGGTTCAACAGGCTTCACAGGCTGACAGACGTCACACTGACAGAGCCGCCGAAGTAGGGCATAGGAGTAAATACCGGTGTCGTGGCCATCGCTCCAGGTGAATTGCAGCGCATACCGTCCGACCGGCTGCACATCCTGCAATATGATCAAGAGGGGTACATCGTCCGGCTGTAAACGCCGTGCTCCAGACCACTCGTCCACGCAGGCTGCGCATGGACATTGCTGGCGTAGATACCTCACGGGATAGACGGCCTTGTGCCCATCGTTCCATTCGATTCCCAACACACCCTTCTCAATCCAGGACATGTCTCTCGGTTCAACACTGGCTTCTGTCATCTTCAAGAATTCCCTTGGTTTTACCAGATCAACCCTCGCGTCTCGCGTGCCATCCTCACGACGGACACGACAGAAAATTCACAGGAGGCAGTTGTCTGCCTGCCACAACGGTGACATACCCTTCAATCACGTCTTCCACCTCGTGCCGAACTTGCCCGGCGGCCTTCAGACGATTGACCACAGCGGGCGAAAGCCGCAACGCTTGCTGAAGAAATGCTAAACTTCCTCGCGAGAGCGGCAAACAGCGGAAGGCCTGGCGCGCAGCACAGACCACGCAGACGAGGCCTCCGGACAGAGGCGAGAACTGAGGCTCTCCCATCAACCGGCCCTTGCCACAGGCGGCACAGTGATCGGTCTGAGGGCGAAACCCGATAAGGCCCAGCAGCCGGATCTGAAACAACAGCGCGGTCAATGCCGGGTCCTGGCTCATGACTAATGCGCGCAAGCCCTGTTCCAGCGTTTCGAAGAGCTGCGGGTCAGGATCCCCGTCCGGCGTCACCGCACTCACCACATTGACCATCCGCGCGGCAGCGGTCATCACCGTCAAGTCTTCGCGAAACCGCATGAACGGCTCCACGAGATCGACTTGAGACACTCGATAGAGCGAATCGCCTGACTTTTCGAACAGGTTCAGATCGCAGATGGTGAGCGGTTCGAGTGATGCGCCGAGTCGGCTCTTCATCCGACGAGCCCCCCGCGCCACCGCGCGAACCTTCCCCAGCTCTTTGGTATAGAAGGTCACAATACGATCCGCATCGCCCCATTTCCGACTTTTCAGCGTGATGGCTGCGGTCTTGATCAGCGGCATGGGGGGTTCACGCGGGACTGGCGTGACGGCATTGGGAATGGTGAAATGGTGAATGGTGAATGGTCGGCGTCGGACTCGATTTGATGATTTCTGAACATTCGACACTCAAAATTCAACATTTAACATTCGACAGACTATCAGAGACGTTGTTCCTGTGCTTCATACCTCACGGTTCCTGTTCAGTATCCTGCTAGCGAAGATATTCCGTGAACAGGGTGGCCAGAGAGAGATAGATGGTAATGCCCGTGATGTCATTGGCCGTCGTCACAAAGGGGCCGGCCGCAACGGCAGGATCCACCCTCATTCGCTTCAGCATGATGGGCATGAACGTCGCCATACTGGTCGAGACCATGAACGCGATAATCAACGATATCCCCACGACCATGCCCAGAAATGCTTGATGCCAAATCCAGCCGACGATCGTGAGAATTATGCCGCAGGCGAGCCCCATCAATAGTCCGACCTTGATTTCCCTGAAAAACACGGTGCGCACATCCGTCAGCTCGATCAGCCCTGTCGCCAATCCTCGAATGATGAGGGTCGAGGACTGGAGGCCCACGTTTCCACCCATGGCGGCGATGACCGGAATAAAACTTACGATGGCCACCACTTCCTGAATCGTGTACCGGAACTCCCACAGAATAGCGCCCGACAACAAACTGCCGACTAGATTCGTAAAGAGCCACGGGAGCCGGTGTTTTGCCGACGCTATACTGGAGGATTTCGAGACCGAGTCCTCTTCGATCGCGCCGGCCATCTTGAGCATGTCTTCGGTCGCTTCTTCACGGATCACGTCCACGACGTCGTCAACCGTGATAATGCCGACTAATTTATTGTCGTTGTCGATGACCGGAATCGCGAGCAAGTTGTAACTC
>DASVEA010000206.1:0-2513 GCA_036380815.1 Nitrospiraceae bacterium | reverse complement strand
CCCTCCGACTCGACCTGCTCACGGATCGGCGAGGGAACGATAAACCGCCCCTTCTCATCCACTTTGCACAGGTATTCACCGGCGAACATCAATGTATCGTGTCCTTTACGACGCCAGCGTGGCTCTGGTGCGATCGCGTATCCACTGTTCCAGATCCGAGCGTACGAATCGCCATTCTTTCCCAAGCTTGAAGGCGGGAATCTGGCGACTCCGTAGGTAACGATAGAGCGTGCGCGGGGTGATCTTGAGATAGCGGCAGGTCTCCTCCGCTGTCATCAGCTCGCTCTTGGGCTCTTTGGCCATTGAAGAACCTGGTTCGATAGGGATCCATATGCCTCACGAGGCTTTGTATACTGTTGCCAGGGTAGGGAAATCGGAACGATCTGTCAAGTGAAAATACATGACAATACATGTCACAGCCTGTCAGTACTATCCGATTCCATGGAGCCGGTCTCGTCTGACTCCATCGCCGCTGAGAGATCTTCACCAAGGTCCTCACCCATCTCCTCGCCCATTGTTTTCATGAATCGGGCCATGCTCTGTGGATCATTTTCATCGAGTCCGGCCAGATGGCTGGGATCCGCCAAGGCTTCAAGGCGAGCCTCTTCGGATTTCGGCGAGGCAAATCGAGACAGGATTCGTTCAACCCGAGCGCTCGCGCAATGGGAGCAGGCTGCCGGTGCCTGATTGGCCAGGTTCAATACAAGAACGGTGCTGCGTTTCTTACAGTCGAGGCAGCGATACTCGTACAACGGCATCGATCATATTCCTATGGTCGTTAGGGGCTGTGGAGCCTGTTCGGCAAAGAGGCGATCCGGCAGCAGGCCCGTATCGACAGTTCTGGCCAGAGTCAGGGCAAAGACGGGCCCGGTGCCGGCTTTTTGTAGGGTCTTCGCGCATTCGTTCAGCGTCGTACCGGTGGTGAAGACATCATCCACGAGGAGGATGCGTTTATCCACGAGGTCCTGTGGTCTGCGGGTTTCAAATACTTTCCGTAGATTTCGTAACCGTGCTTGTCTCGATAATGTGGTTTGGGGATCGGTGGCGGTGATCCTGACGAGGTTTGTGGCTGAGACCGGGCGGGCCAGATGACGGCTGAGCTGATCGGCCAGCAGCAACGATTGGTGAAATTCACTCGTTCGTAAGCGGGTTGGGTGTAAGGGCACAGGGATAATTACGTCGGCATCAATCCCGTTTGGCAGGGCGCTGATCATAAGGCGAGCGAGTGGCCGTGCCAGTGTATGTTTGCCTCGATACTTGAATGAGCAGATGGCTTCCCGCAGTGGCGGAAGGTAGGGGTAGAGGGTCCAGGCTCGTTGAAAAGCTGGTGGCCGTTCCTGACACTGTTGGCATTGATGGTTCGGTGTATAGGTCGACACCGCTGGCGAGACAAACGGCTGATCGCAGCGGGCACAAACTGGTTGCTGGAGCGGGCGGATGGATTGCCAACACACGGTACAGAAGAAGGGCACCGGGTCAGTGCTGAGCGAGGTGCCACATGTAAGGCATTCGACCGGCAACACAAACCGGAGGGCCTGACGGCACCATCCGATGAGTCGATCCTGTGTGTCTTCACGTATCATCGTAGGGGAAGCGCTCCAATCTATGCATGTGCACGATTCTTCTATGGGAATGTGCCGCGCCTGTCAAGGTTGTTGCTCTGTAAATGGTTGTGATATACGAAGGCAGCAGGGTGTTGAAAAAAACCGCCAGCATCATCAGAAAGTTAAGGCTGAGGCCAAGGCTGAGATGAAGAACGTCAGGTCTTTACTTGACCTCGACCTCAGCCTGTCTCGCGCGGCGATCCTCCTAAGGCACGGACGGAGAAGCAGACCACTATGGTGACATTCAACCAGGTGTCGAAAATTTATGAGCGAGGTGGCGACACCATCACCGGGCTTGATCGGGTCACCGTCGAAGTGGGGAAGGGAGACTTCTGTGCGTTTATCGGTCCCAGCGGCTGCGGGAAGAGTACGTTGCTCAACCTGGCTGGTGGATTGGATGTGCCGACCTCGGGGGATATCCTCCTCGGAGGGAGGTCGACCAGTCGATTCACGAGCGATGACTGGACGAGGATCAGGCGGGAAACAGTCGGAATTGTCTTCCAAGCATTCCATTTAATTCCCGGGTTGACGGCAGCGGAGAATGTCGCGTTTCCCTTGTTGCTGCGCGGGGAGCGAGGGACATCGGTCCAAGCCCGCGTCGAGGAGGTGATCGAGTTGGTCTCGATGACCGCACGACGACACCATCGCCCAAGCGAACTCTCGGGCGGGGAGCAGCAGCGTGTGGCGATTGCGCGAGCGATCGTACATCAGCCTCAGATCATTCTCGCCGACGAGCCGACCGGCAATTTGGATTCCCAGCATGGGGCCGAGATTATCGTCCTCCTTCGGTCGCTCGTTCAGCGCTTTCGCAAAACCGTACTGTTGGTCACCCACAGCACCGCGGCTGCGGAGGCTGCCGATTATGTCTGGGCCATGAAGGATGGGCAGCTTGTGACGAGAACGCAGCAC
>DASVEA010000205.1:0-6265 GCA_036380815.1 Nitrospiraceae bacterium | reverse complement strand
CCGGAGTCCCGTTTCATCGACGGCGTACTCGAAGGGCGTGCCGACCTTCAACCACGCGAGGGACTTCGACGGCAGAATGATCTCGATTTCCAGCAGGCTGTCATCCAACAGGCTGATGAGCTGGTCGTTGGGAAATACATTTTCATGTTCGTTTACGATCATTTTGACGACACGTCCGGGAAACGGTGCACGCACGGTGCAGCCATTCACAGTGACTTGCGCAACCTTCACGGCAGCGGACGCTTTTTCCGCGTCGGCCTGAGAGACCGCGAGTTCGAGACCACCAACGGCATGGTGTTTGGCGAGCTGGAGGTTGTTCTCGTAGGTCTTCTTTTTGCCGCGATGTTCCGCCTGTACGCTCTCCAGTTCCGCCTCATACTTTGAACAGTCGAGGGCGACCAGGAGGGCTCCTTTTTTAAACCGCTGTCCCTCCTTGAAGGGCAGCTGGCTGATCCGACCCTGGACCTGGCTGGCTAGGGTGGCTTGCGCGGTCGCCTTCACCACCCCGCGGATCGTGCTGAGTTCTGCCGCGCTACTTGCGGGCTTGGGATCTGACTTGGTGCCGGCCGCCGCGAGCAACATCGGCATCAGGAGCCACAGGCTCAGGAGAGCGCAACCGACCAGCAGCCAGCCGGTGCGGGTCACTTGAGCAACTCCTTGCTCTTCGCCCATCGCGTACGAACTTCGAGGGCAAGGTCGGACACGCTCTGTTCCTGCGTCAGATCGTTGGGCAACACATCTTCTCCAACGGCGGCCAAGAGTGACGCCCAGGCGGCTTGGAGTTCCGCCTCCGCGGCATCGTATCGCAGTTGCGCCGCCACCTGATTGACTCGCTCGCGCAGCACGGCCTGTTCGCTCAACCGGGCCGTCCGCCATGCCAGGCGCGTCTGCTCGGTAATTTGGGACTGCGTGTCGTGATAGAGCCTCGTCGTCGAGGTTTCTTTCTTCGCTTGTGCCACCTGCGCCACGCTGACATGCACTTGCGACATGATAGCCATGGTCAGCGCGAGGTTCTGCGTGTGTAGAACCTTATCTTGTGCCTCAATGGTCTTCGCCCGGGCCGGATACCGAAATATATTCAGCAAATTCCAACTGGCCCGTGCGGCATAGGCGGCCCAATTGTTATTGAAGAGAAAGCTGTTGCTGTTGTAGTTCCCGCCGACTTGGAGATTCAGGCTGGGTAGCATTTCGAGGATCGCCGCTTTGGTCTCGCGCGCGTTGATGCGACGACGGTAATCGATCATCCTCAGTTCCGGACGTGCTTCCAGAGCCCGATCCTCCAGCACCGTCATGTCGAGCGGGAGGTTCAGCGTTCTGGCCTCTCGCTCCGGAACCATGAGTACCATCACTTGCTCTTGGCCGGGGGGAAGATTCATCAGCGCGGCCAATTGAAGTTTCGCCGTGGATAGCTCCCGGAACAGCTGTTGAATGAAGCGTTGCGTATTGAGGAGATCGAGTTTGTATTGCAAGGGGACCAGCGGCGTACTGAGCTTTTCGTCCTGGACGGCTTGGGCCTTCTCGAGAGCGCTCTTTACCCACTCATCCATCATCTTCAGGGACGGAAGAATCCGCTCCGCGCTGACGGCACGCCAATAGGCAGCCCGCACATCCTGCATCACGCGATTGGCCACTCGCCGCCGTTCTTCCTCGGCGATCAACACGTCGTCGGCCGCCTGCTTCGCCCGGATGTACGACATTCCGAAATCCAAGACATTCCAACTGAGCGACAGATCGGCCGAGAAAACGTTTTTCTCAGACGAGGTAAAGGGTTCGAGAATCTGGTTCCCCGTAAGCAAGGACCGCGCAAATCCTCCCGAGTAATTGTTGCGGCCGTCGAATCCTGCGTTCGCCGCGAGACGAGGCAACATGGCATAGTGAGACAGGTCGAGTTGGGTCTGTGCCAGCATCTTGTGCATCAGCTCGACGCGCGCGTCGAGGTTATACTTCAGCGCCCGCGCCATCGCTTCGTAGAGATCGATCGGGCCCGAGACGGGCTCTTGATCCTTTGTCAGAACGGCCCGATCTTCTTTCGCTCGTGATCGTACCTCGTCCGTCGTCAGCGGTATCGGTTTGATCGCGCAGCTGCTCAAGCCGATGACGACAATGGTCGCAAGCACCGCCAGCAAAGGGCTCGTCATGCGCATGATCGTTTAGACGGAGAACTCGGACCGTTCACTACGTCGCTCCCTACTCAGGCACATTCGTTGAGCCCCCCTGTTTCGCACAGCACCAGACAATGGAGCCCTGCTGACCGATCACCGATCGGGTCAATGCCTATGCAGATTCTTATCACGGTACTTGAATGCCGTAATTTGTCATCATTTTTTCGCTTTTGGTACATCTCTTCATCAGTTTGTTACGGCCACATCGTCGCACACACCTCCTCGGTTGCACAGAAGCGTCTTGCAGAAACCCCGTTTTTCCTTTTTGTGCGTCACATTTCTTGATAGCTTGCGTTAGAGATGTTGGGAATGTGTCTTTCGGGTTCAACAGCTCCATCGATCACCAAGGAGATCTTTATGAAAACGCCGGGACCAACAGCGAATACAACGAGCCTGCCCTCGGCAAGCCCGTCTCAACCAAGCCAGCCCACCAATGCCGCTCCGACGGTCCAGTTTGATGTCTCCAACCTTCAGACTTCCTACGCCAACGTGTGCAACGTGTCTTCGACCCGTGAAGAAGTGGCACTGGCCTTTGGCGTCAATTCTGTATGGGAGCGGGGGCAGGCGAATATTCAGGTTCAGCTGACGAACCGTATCGTGTTGAACCCCTACGCGGCGAAGCGGTTTGCTGCCGTACTCACTCGCGTGGTCGCCGAATATGAGTCCAAGTTTGGGACGTTGAAGGATGACGCCAGACCACAAGACAAAGCAGCCTAAGTAACCCTACCGGACGTCGTCTAGCCTTGAGCGGCCGTTTCAGCAGCCTTGCAGGTATTTAATCGACTAAATGGCGCGACCGCCCGGCCAGCCAGAAATCCCGTCGCCCAGGCCCATTGGAAGTTGAAGCCACCAATCCGACCATCGCAGTCGAGGATCTCGCCGATCAGATAGAGGCCTGGCACCAGCTTGGACTCCATCGTCCTGAAGTTGATCATTTCGAGAGGAACCCCACCGGCCGTCACTTCTGCGTAGTTCCAGCCGCGATCGTGTTTGACTGGGAATTTGAACTTGGTCAACGCAGTGAGCAGACGATCTCGGTCTTTTCGCGGCAGTTGTGCAACCGCCGTCCTCGGATCACATTCGACGTGGGAACAGAGCGCCTCGGCAAACCGCTCCGGTATCTGTTGAGCCCATGTCTTCAGTAATGATCGCCGGGGATTGTTCATCGCTTGCTCCATAAACCACGACTTCGCCTGTTCTTGCGTCTGACCGGGCAAGAAGTTTCCATAGATTTCAATGCTATCTCCCTGCTCATGCCCGACTGTCCAGAAGCGGCTCGCATCCATAACGACTGGGCCACTAATCCCGAAATGTGTCCAGAGCAAACTTCCTGTTCGGCAGTCGACTTTGCGACTCTTCACAACAGTCATCAGTCCGACTTCCTGCGAGAGGCCAGAGATATGCTTATGGAACATCGTGTCCTCAAGAATGAGCGGCACGAGCGCCGGAACAGTGGCGGTCACGGGGTGGCCGAGTCGACGGGCGAGGCTGTACCCAAACCCGTCACTCCCCGATTTGGGAATCGACCGGCCCCCTGTCGCTAGAATGACCTTCCTTGCGTGCAGCGTTCCGTGAGTATGATGAACTAAGAACCCGGCTTGAGGACCAGAAGGACGATCGACGCACGTCACGCGATGGTCAGGATTAATGATGACACCAAGCGCGCGACATCGATCGACGAGTGCGGTCAGGATAGTTCGCGCCTTGTCGGTTACAGGAAAGAGCTTGCCGGTCTCTTCGCGTTTGAGGTCGATGCCCAGAGAGGCAAACCAGTCGATCGTGGCCTGAACCGGAAACGCGGCCAGCACGTTCTTGATGATATGGCGATTGCCGAAGAAATCGGCGGATGTTACGACATCGTGCGTAACGTTACACCGTCCCCCTCCCGACACGAGAATCTTGGCGCCGATCGTCTTCGCGCCATCGAGAAGCACGATGCTCTGCGGACGATCGCCCTTCACGGCCGCCTCTGCCGCGAAAATCGAGGCCGTCAGCCCGGCAGCGCCCGCACCGATCACCACAACATCATGCTTATCGTCATGTTTAGACATTAGAGAGTTTTAACTGCCAGTTAACACCCTGTTAATCTTGCAATGCTAGAGTTTCGCTTGTGCAAGGCCGACTCGTCGGCGTTGAAACACATGAAGATCAGGAGGTGGACGCGATGACCTGTCAAAAATGCAAAGGGTTGATGGTGAAAGAATGGCGGCCGGAATTTTCGCAGGAAGCCGCGGTGCTCCGCTGTATCAATTGCGGGCTTGTCCTCGATCCGTTGATTGCACAGAATCGTGTGACTCCGTTGCGCGCGAAACAGCGTGTCCTGAATGCGGCTTGATGGTTCGTTCGAGCTTGTGAGCCAGTTCGGTCGGTGCGGATGATTTGCCGAACCGACCGAACTGGGCAGGTGTGGACGTTGCGCTCGTGGTTAGACCGAAAACTCCGCCCATAAGAATGTGTGATCTGAAGGGTCTTTCGCTCGTCGCGGCTCGACGTCCACTTCTACCCTGACACAGTGCTCTGCCAACGAGGCCGTCGCCAGAATATGGTCGATGCGCCAGCCTTTATTCGCTTCCAGCGAGCCTGGCGCCCGGTAATCCCAAAACGTATACTGCTGTCGGTCCGGATAGAGTTTCACGAACACGTCCTGAAATCCCCACGCCAACGTTTTCTCATACGCCCGCCGCGCATCCTCGTGATAGCAGACATGCTTGAGGTGTTTCTCGGGGCTGTGCACGTCCATCGGCCTAGGAGCCACGTTCATGTCGCCGCACCAGATAGCCGGTTTGTTCGGCGACATATGCTTCTCGAAATACTTGCGGAGTCGATTGTACCAGCTGAGCTTGTATTGATACTTGGGTGAGTCGATCTCGAACCCCTGCGGCACGTAGGTATTGACGATGGGAATCCCCTTGATCACCACGCGCAAGAGCCGCGCGTCCTCCGATTCGCCTCCATCATCAAACCCGTATGCCGTTGCTTCCGGTTTCTCCCTGCTCAATATCGCGACGCCATTATAAGACTTCATCCCCCGGTAGGTAATTTCGTACCCGGATTCCGCCAGTGCCAACATCGGAAACTCGCTGTCCTGGACTTTTGTTTCTTGAAGACAGAGCACATCGGGCTTCTGCTGAGCCAGCCAGTCGAGCACGATCGGCAAACGTTTGCGGAGAGAATTGACGTTGAAGGTGGCGATCTTCATTCAAGACCCATCAATATTCAGGCCGCCGCATCCTAGCAAAAGGCCCACGGGGGGACAAGGCGAGCGATAGGGTCAATGAAGCGGTTAGCAGTGGAGGCGATTCCGGGCCTCGCCGTGACTGATTCAGTGTGACGTCATGACGGTGAATCGAGCCCCCGAAGAGTTTCTTCCGCGCCCTCTTCGATCCGAGAGGTTCCCCAACATAGAACGGCCCTCAGGAGGCAAGACCTCCCGAAGGCCAGGCAATCAACTGATGCGACTGCGAGAACTTATGGCACGGCAGCAGGAGCGGGGGCTGACATCGGAGCAGGAGTTGCTGGAGCGGCATTTGCCGCGTCCTTGTGTGTCTGCGTCTTGGTTTTGGGCTTCTCCTTCTGTTCCTTCGACTTGCCCTTCGTCTTCTTCTGATCTTTCGATTTGCCCTTCGCCTTCCCCTGTTCTTTCGTCTTGCCTTTTTTCTTCTCCTGTTCCTTCGTCTTGCCCTTCATCTCCTCCTTATTCGCCTTCATATCACCCTTCATCGCATCGTTATCAGCCTTCATCTCGTCATTCATATTACCCATCTCGCCCTTCATGGCCTCCTCAGACAAGGCCAGCGAGCTGGCTCCGATCAGGCACAGAGCGGCAAAGGCGACGACGATCAATTTCTGCATGCGGCACCTCCTTGTAGGGACATGAGTGTGAGATGAGCCAATGGTGTGGTGATTAGGAAAACCCGACCCCAGCGTTGCACGTCTTTGGGGGCCTGTCAAGGACCGTCAGGACCGGTCTTGCAACGCGCTGTCGAACGCCCGTTCAGCATATGGAGACCAGATAGCGCAAGAGAATCGCCTGCTCGAGGCGCGCGCGACCACGATCGGGGACGGGGAATCTCAGGACCATTACACGCGGCCGGCTTTAGGTA
>DASVEA010000204.1:0-5212 GCA_036380815.1 Nitrospiraceae bacterium | reverse complement strand
CCGGCCGCATCGTCAATTACCATATGCGGATGCAGAACCAGAAGAAACACTCGGTGGCCGCGTTCAAATCACTCAACTTCCACGTCCTGGCCGCCGGCGATGCCTACAACGACACCGCCATGTTAGGAGAAGCCCACGCGGGATTCTTTTTCCGACCTCCGGATCACCTTCCCAATGAGTTCCCGCAGTTTCCGGTAACTAGGACGTACGGGGAGCTGCAAGCCTGCTTCGCACGGGCAGGGAATCTAAAGTAGCTATCAGCCTTCAGCGATCAGCTTTCAGCTTAAAAGGTAACCAAATATAGATGCGGGACTTCAGGCGACTCAAAGTTTGGGAGAAGGCTCACGGGTTAAGTTTGGCAATCTACAAAGCTACGGCGACTTTCCCACAACAGGAACTGTTTGGCCTCACCAGTCAGCTAAGACGCGCCGCAGTGTCCATACCAGCGAACATTGCAGAGGGTTGCGGAAGGAGCGGCGAGCCAGAGTTGGCTCGATTTTTAAAAATTGCCCTCGGATCAGCAAGTGAACTCGAATACCATATTATCCTTTCAACCGACCTGTGTTACCTCAATAAATCCGTCAGCCAACAGCTTTTCAAGCAAGTAACCGAGGTGAAACGCATGCTGACCTCTCTTATTCAGAAGCTGATAGCTGAAGGCTGATCGCTGACGGCTACGGCTATTTATCTCCGTTCACGACTTCAAGCACTCGCCGGCCATAACGTTCTGCCTTCAGAGCGCCGATGCCGGGAATTTCCAACAGGGCAGCGGGCGTCACGGGCTTGTGGCCGGCAATGGCCTTCAACGTCTTGTCGTGAAAAATCACAAAGGCCGCGACGCCTTCTTCCTCGGCAAGCTCCGTGCGGAGTTGCCGGAGACGTTCAAAAAGCTGCGGGTCCGCCGGCGAGACTCGCGAGACAACCACAGACGTGGTCCTCTCGCGGGACGGCTGCTTCACCGGTGAAGCAGGCTGATGCGCCTCTGCATGCTTCAATACCACTGCACTGATCCCTTGCAAGACCCCTTGTCCTTTGCGCGTTACATTGAGAGTGGGATACTCCGTGCCTTCGACCTGAAGATACGCTGAGTCGATCAGATCCTTCACCAGACCAGTCATAGACAGCTTCGAACGCGCGCGACACATTCCGTATGTCGGGCAGTCTTCTGCACCATAGGCCAGCATCGCCTTCGAGCGACTCCCACGGAGAATCTCGACGATTCGACTCGCGCCAAACCGACCCGTGCACCAGGACACGGTCTCCAAGATGGCCTTCGCGGACTCGGCATCATCGTGGGAGACCTCCCTACTCGGCTGCCTCACCGGCGCGACACAGCGATCGCAAAGCCCGCAAGGGCCTAGGGCCCGCTCGGCCTCATCGCTGAAATAGTCAAGAATCGCGAGCTGCCGGCAGGTCGGCACCGACACGTACCCCAGCATTTCTTGAAGTAGCGTCTTCATCCGCTTGGCACGCTCGGCGCCTTCAGAATCTTTTGACGCCAGCTGAATGAAGTATTCCTGCGTGGCCAGATCGCGCTCATGAAACAACAACACGCAGGCAGCGGGTCGTCCGTCGCGGCCGGCCCGCCCGACTTCCTGGTAATAGGCCTCCACACTTCCCGGAATGTCGAAATGGACGACGAGCCGGACATCCGACTTATCGATGCCCATGCCGAAGGCATTCGTCGCAGCCAGAATCCTGACAGTTCCCCGACGAAAGTCGTCATGCACAAGTTGCCGCTCTTCATCCGAAAGACCGGCATGGTAGTAGCCGACCGACTGGTGAGACTGTCCCAGCCATTCTGCCACCTCTTCGACCGCCCGGCGCGTGGCGCAATAAACCAGGATCGTGCCTCTCTCCGTCTCACGAACCAGACGCTCCAATACCGCCAGTTTCTCCTGGCGGGACTGGCAAAGACGAACAGACAAAGCAAGATTCGGTCGTCGGAAACCCGCGACCAATTTGAGGGGATCACGGAGCGACAAACGTTTGCACAGATCCGTCTGCACACGGGCCGTGGCTGTGGCAGTCAGGGCCAGGCAGGGAGGATTGGTGAGTTCCTGGCGGAGGCGACCGATCTTGAGATAATCGGGTCTGAAATCGTGGCCCCACTGGGAAATGCAGTGCGCTTCATCGACCACCAGCAGTGAAACCCACAGCGTCCGCAAGAGCTGGAGAAACCCCTCATGCTGCATCCGCTCCGGTGCCAGATAGAGCAACTGAAGCCGCTTCTGATTGAGATCTTGGATCACGCGGTGCTTTTCAGAGCCCGTGAGGCCCGAATGAAACGCCGCCGCGTTGATGTTTCGCTGTCGTAGACTTGCCACCTGATCTTGCATGAGTGCGATGAGCGGAGATATGACCAGGGTCAACCCGGGTAAGAGGGTCGCAGGCAATTGATAGCAGAGCGACTTGCCCTGCCCAGTCGGCATGACCGCCATCGCATCGCGTCCAGCCAACACGGCGCGAACGACCTCCTCCTGGCCAGGCCGAAACTTCGCAAAGCCGAACTGTTCGCTGAGCTGTCGAGTGAGATCGTCCACGATGAGGTTAATCGGAAAGCGGGATGGTGGTGAAGCGTGACAACGAGCAGAGTATAGACGACTGACCCACGACGGGCAAGCCGCATGAGCCGGTATTTAGCGATCAGCCCTCAGCTTTCATCATCAGACCGGAACAGCCTTTATGAGTGGATACGCCGAACTTTGACTTATGTGCACTTCTGGTTAACAGAAATACACTTTGCAGGATGTTCAAAAAGGTCAGACTTCTCACCCGCCCCACCCTGGCGCACTACTTCACCCGCCTGCCTTGAGTCTGCCAAGACAGCCTCTTCACCCAGGGACGTGCCGTGTCCCAAGCAGGGCCGCAGCAAGGACCAACGATGATCCTTCCAAGCTTGCTCGTCTACGTTGTCCCCGGGATGGCTCGGATGAGTCCCCCACTGCGCGCATCGAGCGACCACTGTTTCATCGTGGGGGCTCTGCGAGCAAGAAGGGCACCGGGCCGCTCCCCGCTATCCTTCTTAGACCGCGCGTTGCGCGAGCACAGGGGACTCACTGGGCCATCACTCCCCTGCTGTGGCGGACTGTTTCAGCATCCTGTCACGTTCTTCTTATGCTGGCGGACCATTCGGCAAGGTCGGGTCTGACTGACCGGCTCTCGCGGCTGCTGCCGAGAGCACCTGCGCCTGTTGTTGGAGGTGGTGGGCGACCTCGGCGCCGATCAGTAAGAGGGCCGCGGAGTAGTAGACCCATAAGAGCAGCAGAATGACTTCCAGGAGGGATCCGTAAAGGCGGGCGTATACGGTCGCGTAAGTGCTATAGGTCACGAATAAGAGTTTGGCCGCGACCCAGAGCAGACTAAACGTAAGCGCCCCGATCATTGCCTCACGCCATTGCGGCCGCCGTCGTGGAACGAGGCGATATAACCCCGTGACCGAGAGGAAGGCCAGCGCGAAGGGGAGGGTATAAGTAAGGAACAGATCATGAGCTGCGAGGGCCAGGAGATCGAGCCCCCAGAGTCTTGGCGCATACCCCGTTAGGATGTTGACGATTTGGGTCGCGCCGTAGGAGAGCAGCAGCACGAGTCCTGTCACAGCGAGCGAAGCGACAGCAATACCGGTTGAGATAAGAGGATGGCGGCGCCAGGTACTCTCGAATACGACGTTCAACGCATAGTCGAGTTCATAGAACACCAACCCGCTGAACCAGGTGAACGTCAGAAACACGGCCCATCGGACGGTTTCTAAGTCGCTCACCCTATGTAATTCCTGTACGACATGTTCTCCCAGCGAGGGGATGAAGCCCTTGAGAAAACTGAGGAGGACCTGTTCCCCGATCACGTTCTGACTCACCACGAAGCTCAGACCGTAGAGCAGGAGGAAGACGAGCGGGAAGAGGGAGAGCAAGGAGAAAAATGCAAGAGAGGCCGCCAGACTGGCGCACCCATGGCGCAGAAATGATCGTACGAGGTCTCGGAGGAATCGAAAGGGCTTCATAAAGCGCCATGGGCGATGGCTTGTCACCAACGTAGCACGAGTCGCCCTCTCATGCACCTGTCTAGTCCGGTGAGAGGATTATTTAAGAGTCAGAACGGATTGAAGCGCGAAGCTGACGAGAGGGTTGGGAAAGAGGCCGAATAGAATCACGCCGGCGACGGCACAGGCCAACACGAAGGATAAGGCCGGTGAGGTCACGAGGCGTGGCTGCGCGCCGGAAGAGGGATTCGGATCGCGCATATACATCACCATCACCACCCGCATGTAGTAGTAGGCCGATACAGCGGCAAAAATCAGGGCGATGGCGGCGAGCCAGGCCAATCCTGCTTCGACTGCTGCCATGAACACATAGAATTTTCCAATGAAGCCCGCGGTCGGCGGAATACCCGCGAGTGAGCTCATGAAGACCAGCATGAGAAAAGCCGCAAACGGCTGGCGCTTTGCGAGTCCCGTGAAATCCTCGATCTCTTCTCCCTCGACCCCGCCCTTCCTGAGCATACCGATGACGGCGAAGGCGCCGAGCGTCATGAACGAATAGAGGGCGAGATAAACCATGATGCTTGCGAGGCCGGGCGTTCCCCCGGACGCGCCGACCCCACGACCTGCCGCCACAAAACCGATCAACGCGTAGCCGGCGTGCGCGATGCTGGAGTAGGCCAGCATCCGTTTGATGTTGGTCTGCACGATGGCGACGACATTGCCGAGCACCAGGGTGACAACAGAGATGAGCAGGAATAGAAGCGACCAATCTGCCTTAAGCCCGCCGAGGCCTTCGACGAAGACACGCATGAATGCGGCAAAGCTGGCAGCTTTTGCGGCCACCGCCATGAAAGCCGTGACGGAAGTCGGGGCACCCTGATAGACGTCGGGCGTCCACATGTGGAAGGGCACCGCGGCGAGTTTAAAGCCGAAGCCGACTGCGATCAGAATCGTGGCGATCAGCACGAGGGGATCATCCGCCCCTCGAGTTCCAATAGCGCCTGCGATCGAGGCCAGTTTGGTGCTGCCGGCGAGACCGTAGAGCAACGAGATGCCGTACAACAGAATCCCCGAGGAGAAGGCGCCCAGGACGAAGTATTTGGCAGCAGCTTCCAGTGAGCGAGGCTTAGACCGGTTGAGCCCGGTCATGACATAGAGCGAGAGGGACATGAGTTAGTCTACCAGATCGAGCACATGGCGGCCGTCACGTTCACGCGCAAGGCCGCCTCCGAG
>DASVEA010000203.1:0-15960 GCA_036380815.1 Nitrospiraceae bacterium | reverse complement strand
TTGGGCGCACTCTCCTGTCTTGCGCCACTCTGTATCCAGGCGTTGGGCATGCGGCGTCCACGCCTGGAGAGCAAGACGATGATGCTCGGGGGGAGCCTCCGGCTCATCGCTGCAGACCAGGCGGCGCGCCATCCGGGCCGGAATGCGGTGACGGTGTCGGCGTTGATGGTGGGATTGTCGATCATGATCGGTGTGGCCGTCATGGTTCGAAGTTTTCGTGACACGGTCGAGGTCTGGGTGGATGAGACCGTGATGGCCGATCTCATCGTGGCCCCGCAATCCTGGCTCCAGGGGAAGCAGGCCGGGCAGGCCTCGCGTGCCTTGCCAGGGACCTGGCGTTCGACCCTGTCGGCGATTGACGGCATCGCCGCGGTCGATACCGTTCGTGATGTGTCTGTAGACGTCACGGGTCAGCCAGTGGCGTTGGTGTCACGAGACCTTCGGCTCCATGCGCAGCGCAGCCGGTATCTGATGCTTCATGGAGATTCGAGCGCGGCCCTGCAGCGAGCCGCCGAAACCGGAGGCGTGCTCCTGTCGGAAGTGTTGGCGAATCGATTACGGCTTCGCGAGGGGGACAAGATCCCGATCACGACGCCGGCGGGACCCGCTGTTGTGTCCGTCGAGGGGATTTTTTATGATTACGCGACCGACGGCGGGAAGATGGTGATGGATCGAACATGGTATCAGCGACAATGGCACGACGACCGGGTGACTGTATTTTCCATCTATCTGGCTCCCGGCGCCGATGCAGAACACGTTCGGCAGTCAATTGTGACGCACGTAGCCGGGCTGAACGGAATGACGGTCCCACCGTTGGTGATCCGAAACCACGAGTTGCGGAAGGAGATTCTGGAGATCTTCGACCGCTCCTTCGTGTTGACCTATGTCCTTGAAGCCATTGCCGTACTGGTGGCCATGCTCGGCATCGTGAATACCTTGGTGACGGCCGTGTTGGAGCGACGACGTGAATTTGCCACATTGCGGGCTATCGGCGCCGGCACGAGGCAAGTGGAGCGATTAGTCTTGTGGGAGGCGGCCTATCTCGGGTTGATCGGAGCCGTGCTGGGCGTCGTGGGAGGCCTGCTGCTCGCCCTGGTACTCATCCACGTGATCAATAAACAATCCTTTGGCTGGACGATTCAGATGACGGTCCCAGGCGGAGTGATTCTGCAAGCCGTAGGACTCGCACTCACGGCTGCCCTGGTGGCCGGCTACTGGCCCGCGCGCTGGGCAGCAAGGCAGCCGGTGGTGGAGGGGCTAAGAGAAGAGTAGCGGCTTGGTAGAGAGCAGTCGCGTCCTCACCTCTCGGAGCGACCCTTCCGGTCTCATCCGAGCGGAAGCCTTCTGGAATTCCTTCGACTGCGGTCGATGACCGCAAGTCTCAGTCAGTTCCAGCTTTCCTCCTCGGCTGAGTCTCGGTGGGTCTCCGCTCCTTCGGTGAAGTTGCTCTGCTCTCTGCCAGGCCGCTACTCTAGAAGGGGAAATGAGCAAAATCGGAAGGATCATTGGTAAAGGTGTGCTCGCGCAACGCGCGGCCTCAGAAGAATGAGGAGAGAGCGGCCAGGGCCCTTTTTGCTCGCAGAACGCGCACGGTGAGACGGTGCTCGTTCGATGCGCGCGGTAAAAAGTAGCCTTGGCAACTCCCTTAACGAGAGATGAGGGGGGATTGGAAGGCCCTCGCTTGGGCTGACGGCACGTCACGGGAAATCGATTGCGAAGCAATCGGAGGGTAGGGCGGGTAAAAGTATCTGCCAGTGGGTGGGCGGGTGAGAAAGAAGCGTGCAGTGGGAACGAACGGGGTTGCTATTCCTTAGGGTAGGGTGGAGTTGAGAAACAGGGCGGTGCTCGTTCGACGTGCGCAGTTGAGGTCCAATCTGGGCCGTTGTCCTTATGGAGGGTGCGGCGCAGAAGTGTCAGGTCAAGCAACGCCCCCTTTAATACTACCGCGATCGGCCGATGGTGTGTCTATGCCGCTATACGCGTACGATTGGCAAAAGCGAGCGGCATGTCCTTGCGATCGGATGGTGCAACAGTCAGCAACGGCCTTGCTGTGTAACCGACCTCCTGCGCTACCCAGAGCGTAGGGATCTGCTCGATAGCGATATTGTACAGGTTGACCGAGTCGTTATAGAACTCGCGCCGATCGGCAATGGTGCTTTCCAGTGCCGATATGCGCTGCTGAATGGCTAAGAATTCTTGATTGGCTTTGAGATCTGGATACTGTTCGGCCACGGCAAAGAGTTTTCCTAAGGCACCAACGATCAGATTTTCCGCCTGTGCCTTGTCGTTGATGTTCAAGCCCGTGCTATATGCAGTGCGGGCTTTGGTCACGGATTCCAGCGTCTCCCGCTCGTGAGTCATATAGCTGTTACAGACTTCGACAAGCTTGGGAAGTTCATCATGCCGCTGCTTCAAAATGACGTCGATATTTGACCAGGCCTTGTCGATGTTATTGGCGAGTCGGACCAGCATGTTATAGACTCCGACCACATAAGCGACAAGTACAATCAGTCCAATAACTAGCAGGATTCCGATCAGTAAGGTGCCATTCATGGGTGTTCTCCTTTTGGGTATGACTGTTACGATATTGTTGTCAGGTAGTACTTGAAGATGATGATCAAACAGGATGCAGCAAGTGTCAGGCCTCCTACCCCAAAAGCCAACACCTGCCATCGCAATCGGGACAGTAAGTCCTTTTCGCTTCGATCCGAGATGATGAACTCATGGTCTCGGCTGATACCGATATATATTCGAGCGGCGTTTTCTACGCGCTCTCTCGCACCGAGGTGTTCATGGGCTGTTCCGAGAACGTAGACCCGTTCTTCCGGTAGGATGAACGATTCTCGGCACCGTAATGTCTTGCTCCCCATCCAGCGTTCGGTCGAAATCCCCAGTCGATTCAACCCGGTGATTGTCGTGGGGGGCAAATCTCCGAGCCAACCGTTTCGATAGGTGCGCTCGTCCGGCAAGATAAGCTCGGCGCCAAGGGGCACGACGAGCACTTGTCCGGTTGTATCGCTCACAAAGAAGGGTTGTTCCGAAGTACCTTTAGTAATGGTCTCCCATCGTGCATTTTTCCCGGAGCCAACCCGCTCTTCAACGGCATACGAATAGAACACACAGGGAAGCCCGCTGAATGGCGTGGCGAGGAGGTCCTTCTCGGGCTGTGCTTGCCCACTGATCTCGACCAACCCCAGAGCCAGTGAACGAATAGTCGAGGTCGGAATGCTTTCGATCAAGCGCTTCCGTTGGTGAACCATCCATCCGTAGACGAAGAGCCCTAATCCTCCTACGGTACCCGCCGCCAAGTAAAAGAGGATTTGATCCGGTGGCTGGCTCCACTGAGCGGCTCTCACGGCTTTACCGATCCCAGAGACTAAGATGATCCCTCCGAGCGCGATGGCAAACCCAAAAAACAGGACCCAGAACCAAATGCCTTGTGGGTTGGAGCGTTTCTTATGGAATCTGGGTTGATCGCGAAACGTGTCGTTGAGTGCACGATGTCTAGCAGCAGCCCGCGTGTACAGTTCGGCTTCATGGATCTGGATCGGAACCGCAGCGCCTCGGTAAGTCTCATTCAAACGAGTGAGGCTTCCATGAGGAAGCCACCACCCGCGACAGGAATCGCAGCTAAGGAAAGACGTTTGAGAAACCGTCTCAGACTCCATGTGGTTTCCGCATCGAGGACACAGTGTTTCTGTCCTGACCGCGACACCTCCAGTGTCACCAATCGCCCGCTTCAGCGCGGCGTAGTCCTCCACAAAAAAATTCACCTCTCCCACATCGAGCCAGAGTCCGTGTCTGGAGAAGCAGACATCGAGCCCCGGACCATGGCTTGTCGGGATCTCAACAAGGTCCTCCTGACAATCGAGACATTTCATGGTGAGCATGGTGTTCAAACTGTAGCAAGAATCGGGCAGGTGTCAACGCGAAACGCTTATAACCACCTTAAAAGACAGAGGTTTCAGCATGGTCATCAGCGAGCGATCATGTGGGAAAACGAATCAGATGACAGGTCCAATCGACATGCTGCTTCAGACCGTCGCGTTAGCGCTAGCAGCAGCCCTGGTGGCTGGCTACTGGCCCGTGCGTTGGGTGGCGAGGAGCCTGTAGTAGAGGGGCTGCGAGATGAATGAGGAGAGGTTGAAGCGTGAGTTAAATGGTAACCGGCTGCTGGTAATTCACTTCAATCTTGAAGCCGAGATCCTCGATCATGCCCCAGACTTCGGGTGCCGGCTGGCCTGGTGTCGTGAGGTAGCCGTTCACGAAGACGGAGTCGGCTGGATAGAGCGCCAATGGCTGGAGACTGCGTAGATTGTGTTCGCGGCCGCCGGCGATGCGGATCTCGGTGCGTGGATGGAGGAATCGGAAGAGGCAGAGGACTTTCAAGCAGCGCTGCGGAGTCAGTTGGTCGCAGTTCTCTAGCGGCGTACCTGCAACGGGATGCAGCGTGTTTAGCGGTATCGAATCCGGTTTCACTTCGCGTAACGCCATTGCCAGGTCGATGAGGTCCTCGTCTTTCTCTCCCATTCCCACGATCCCACCGGAACAGATTTCCAATCCTGCCGCCCGAGCGCTCCGGATGGTGCTGAGTCGGTCCTGGAACGTATGCGTGGTGCAGATTGAGGCGTGAAAGGCTTCGCTCGTATTTAAATTGTGGTTCACCCGATCGACTCCGGCAGCTTTGAGTCGCTTGGCTTGTTGTTCATTCATCAGGCCAAGTGAACAGCAGATCTGAATAGGAATCTCCTGCTTGATGGCACGCACGGCTCCGGCGATTTCGTCGATTTCCCGATCCAGCGGACTCCGACCGCTGATGACGATGCAATAGCGTTGGGCCTTCGAGGCCGCCGCTTGTCGGGCGCCGTCAATCATTTGCTGTTGGGGCACGAGGCCATAACGCTCGATGGGGGCGGTGGAGATCGCAGATTGGGAACAGTAGTGACAGTCCTCCTGGCAGGCACCGCTCTTGGCGTTCTGCAACATCTGGAGGCGAACGGTCTTGCCGAAATAGTGAGATCGGACGGTAAAGGAGGCTTGGAGGAGTCCCAGTAACTGCTCGTCTGGAGTGTCGAGTACGGCCTGGCATTCGCTTCTGGTCAGCGTTTCGTCGCGCAAGGATTTGGCAGCGAAATCCTGATAGTCGACCATGGGACCACTCCATCATCTGTAAAGGTTGTATTGATTGCGATGCAGGTGGCTGCGCGTATGTTATGCCGACGGATTGGCCGAAAACCTACACGGTTTCAAAGGGAGAAGCAATGCCCTGGTAGGGCACTGCTGAGACTGGGAGGAGGGGGCCGGTGTCTTGGCCGGAGACCACTTGACCGGCATTCGGCAAGGGCAGCGCGACTAATGTATTCCAGGTCCCACAGCGGCGGCATCGCCCCGACCATTCGGTCGATTCCTGCTGGCAGGCAGTACAGACATAGGGGACGACCACACGTTTCTTGAAATGCAGGGCTTTCTTGAGTTCGGCAACGGCCTGCTCCATCTGCTGCTTGCGCAGATAGAGATTGGCCATGATCTTATGGTAATCGGCCAATTGATCCTGTATCCCTTCGACGGTCGAGAGGATGTCGAAGGCTTCGTCGACCATTTCGAGTCGGTAATAGAGCTTGCCTAAATAGAATTGCAGGGCTGGGTTATTCGGGTCTTGCCGGAGGGCGTCTTGATAGACACGGATAATTTCGCTGGGTTCGCCTTGTTCGAGAAAGAGTTCTTCGAGACGGTGAAGGATGATGCTGCTACGGGTCTTGGCATAGACCTTCTTGAGAATTTCTACTGCCTGCTTGGTCTTGCCTTCCCGGATCAAGATTTCACCAATGCCGACGTAGGCCGGCAAGAACGTCCGGTCTTTCTTAATGGCGCCGCGGAAGTAGCGCCGTGCCTTATCGGGGTGGCCTCGTTCCAGCAGTTGGCGCCCGACCTCGTACGTGCAGCCGGTGAGGAGATGCGCCTCGGCCCGGCGTTCCGGCTCAGGCAGGTTGGCCTTCAGGAGACGATGTTGAATTTCGAGCGCCTCGCTCCATTTTTCGAGCCTGATCAATAGATCGCGCTTGCGGATGAGCGCGGTGAGGTTATCTGGTTCGATCTTGAGCATCTTCTGCAGGGTCGGCAATGCGTCTTCATAGCGCTTGGCGCCCTCTAAGTCGTTTGCCAACTCCAGAAGAATTTCGATGTTGCGCTCGTCGACACGATTCGCTCGTTGATGGAGGCGGATCGCCTCAGCGAAGTTGCTTTCCACGCGGTAAATGTTTCCCAGCCATAGCAGCGAATCGACACGATTCGGGTCCATGGCCAGCGCTCGTTCGAACAGGCCGATGGCGTCGACAGTGCGTTTCGACATGATGGCATGGGTGCCTTCACGATGGAGTGCGTCGATTTTTTCTTTGCGCCGCAATAGTCGTGTGCTGCGCCAGTTGCCGATGACGTGGGCGGTTTGCCGCATGCCGACTGCCAAGGCCACGAGCACGGCACCGACAGCCATGGAAAAGATGACGAGTGTGACAGGACTCAGTTCGAACTGGATGGAGGGACTGGTCCGGACCGCGACCGTCCCAGGATTCAACTCGCGGGCATAGCTGTAGAGGAAGATTCCGGCGCTGACGAGGAAGATGGTGGTGAGCAGTCGGAACATCGATCTAGGCCTTTGCTTTCGCGGGCGCCTTTTTCTGCTTCACGGGCCGTGGGGTGACGGCTCGTTTTGTGGCCGGCGGTTCGCCCGGGATGGCGATGCGCTTCGCGTCGGCCCACAGCCGTTCGAGTGCGTAATGCTTCCGGACATCCTGCCTGAAAATATGGACGATGACATCGCCGAAGTCCATCAGAACCCACTGCGAGGACCGCCTGCCTTCGATGCTCAGTGGTTTGGAGCCGGAGCGAGAGAGGATGCCGTCGATATGATCGGCGATGGCACTGGCCTGGCGGTCCGAATCTGCAGAGCCTATGACCAGGTAGTCGGCAACAGTGCTCATCGGCGCAACCTGGAGGATGAGAGCATCGGTGGCCTTCTTATCGAGCATGGCCCGGGCAATGGCGAGGGCCGTAGACCTAGCTGTTCGTACGATCGCGCTCCTCTTGGTAGAGATGATGTTGAAGTATATAGGATTCCACTAAGGGCGGCAACAGATTTGCCACCGGGAGCCCTTGGCGGACTCGAGAACGAATGTCCGATGCGGAGATTGCGCAGGGCGGTAGTTTGAGGCAGGTCAGACCTTGCTTTCCGAGCGGAGCCTCGATTCGGGAAATCCGTCCTGCATCCAAGTCCGCCAGCGAGGGGTATGGAATCGGCGGAAGCAGTGCGACGGTTGATAGGGAACGAAATGACAGACCTGGCCGAGAGATGACGACGAACCGGCAGAGTTCCAGTAGTGTCAGAGGGTCTCGCCAGGAGGGAAAGTCTAGAAAGGCATCGAGCCCGATCAAGAAAAAGAGCTGGGTCTGCGCTCCATATTCTTGCTGCAAGAGGCGAATGGTGTCGATGGTGTAGGACTTACCTGGCCGACGGATTTCCACATCCGAGATGGCGAGAGAGGGGACTGAGGCGATGGCAAGGAGGACCATCTCATAGCGGTCTTGGGCTGGTGCCAGACTGTCGTTCGGCTTATGGGGAGGGTGACTCGTGGGAATGAAGAGGATTTGGTCGAGCCCGAGGGCCTCGCGTGTCTGACGCGCAATGGCCAGATGACCGTTGTGCATGGGATTGAAACTGCCGCCCAATAGTCCCAAACGCATAGGTCACGTTAAATGATGAATGTTCAATGTTGAATGAGGGAACATACGAAGACTCGACGATGCCTTGACTCTTTCATTCAGCATTAAACATTTAACATTATCCTTCAGAGGATGACGAGGTTGTCCCTGTGTATGACTTCCTCATATTCCTGCAGACCGAGCTGCTGCTGGATCTCGATCGTTTTGAGCCCTTTGATTCGTGCCAAGGTGTTGGAGGAGAAGTTCACGAGTCCTTTGGCGAATTCTTTGCCGTCCTGGTCGAGGCAACTGACTGCATCTCCCGTATCGAACGAACCGCTGACGTCCAGAATGCCTGAAGCCAAGAGGCTCTTGCCCCGTCGGGCTAGCGCTTCGACGGCTCCGGAGTCGAGCGTCAGGGTCCCCCGAGGCCTGAGGGTGAAGGCGATCCAATGTTTACGACCGGTGAAGCGACGTTCCTTCGCGAGGAAGAGGCTGCCGCCAGGGCCGCCGGCTAATACCTGTGGAAGGAGGCCGGCTTCTTGCCCGTTCAAGATCAAGGTGGCCACGCCATACGCACTGACCTTCTTGGCAGCCCGGATTTTCGTAGCCATGCCCCCAGTTCCTTCGAACGTGGTGGAGACACCGGCTCGTTCCTCGATTTCTTTGGTAATGTCAGGAATCAACGGGATCAGCTTGGCCGCGGGGTTCTTGCGCGGGTCCTCGGTAAATAGGCCATCGATATCGGACAGGATGATCAGCAGTTCCGCGTCGACCAGATGAGCTACCTCGGCAGCCAGGGTATCGTTGTCTCCCACGCGGATTTCATCCACGGCGACCGTATCGTTTTCGTTGATGATGGGGATCACGCCGAACCCGATCAGCGCACTCAGGGTGTGGCGTGCATTGAGAAACCGCCGCCGATCGGCGAGGTCGTGGTGAGTGAGTAGGATTTGCGCTACCTTGACGTCGAGCCGCTCAAACGATTTTTCGTACGCCCACATGAGCCGGCTTTGGCCGACCGCCGCGGCCGCCTGCTTCACGGGGAGGCTCTTGGGGTATTCCTTCAGGCCTAATTTCTTGATGCCGGAGACAATCGCGCCGGAGGAGACGATCAAGATCTCACGTCCGCTCGACCGTAGTGCCGCGATTTCATCCGCAAGCCGATCGATCTGTTCCGGGCGCAGCCCTGTGTCTCGTGACGCGACGAGACTGCTCCCGATTTTGATGACGATGCGGGTGGCCTGTCTTAGGAGTTCGTCTCGCATGGTGCGGCTCGAAGCTGCGCCACCTGTTGCCCTACATAGGTGACGAGTTCCGTCAATCCTTCTCTCGTGGCGGCAGAGATTGGGAGGCACGTATACTGATGGTGTGTACAGTACTTCTGTAACTCTCGCAGGCGTGCCCTGTCTCCAGCCACGTCGATTTTCGTGGCGACCACCGCAAAGGGGCGTGTGGTAATCGGTTCATCGTAGGCGGCTAATTCCTGACGCATGATCTCGAAGCTCTTGACGGGTTCATCGGGAGACCACTCCGACACGTCGATCATGTGCAGCAAAAACGACGTGCGTTCGATATGCCGAAGAAATTGGAATCCCAGCCCCTTTCCTTCATGGGCACCTTCGATGATTCCGGGAATATCTGCAACGGCAAAACTTTCCTTTTCTCCCCAGCGAACGATCGCCAGATTCGGCGTCAGCGTGGTGAAGGGATAATCGGCGATCTTCGGCCGTGCGGCCGAGATTGCGGCAATGAGCGTCGATTTTCCGGCATTGGGAAAGCCCACGAGCCCGACGTCGGCCAACAGTTTCAGCTCAAGCCTCAGCGACCGTTCTTCGCCTTCCGTGCCGGTTTCAAATTCCGTGGGCGTGCGATTGGTCGAGGTCGCGAAATGGTTATTCCCTCGTCCTCCACGGCCGCCGTGAGCTCCCACGAACTGCTGTCCGGGGGTGACCAGGTCGGCCAACATCTCATCGGTCTGATCATCAAAGATGACAGTTCCGACCGGAAGGGGCACCGCCACATCCTCCCCGGTTCTTCCTGAGCAGTTGGCGGTGCCACCTTGGCGACCGACTTCTGCTTCGTAGTGTTTTTGATACCGGAGGTCGAGGAGCGTGGTCATGCGAGGTGACGCTTCAAACACGACATTGCCGCCGTGGCCGCCGTCGCCACCGTCCGGCCCGCCGCGCGGCACAAACTTTTCGCGACGAAAGCTGCATGCGCCGTCGCCGCCGCGGCCGGCTTTGATATGGATACGGACTTCATCGACAAACATCGGCGCACCGTTTCAACGTGATGATTGTATGGGCATGACATGCGAGGAACATCCCATTGCACCCCTACTCATGCCGGGAGTCCTCGCGGTAACGACACTGTGACGAGAAAAG
Organism: Nitrospiraceae bacterium; assembly: GCA_036380815.1. Classification (GTDB taxonomy): domain Bacteria; phylum Nitrospirota; class Nitrospiria; order Nitrospirales; family Nitrospiraceae; genus Palsa-1315. The sequence continues at coordinate 5,878 of DASVEA010000203.1, read as the reverse complement.
AGGGAAAGAATGTACTATGAGATTGAGGGCGCGGAGTAGACGCTGATTTTCTGCCGTCCGCGGCCGCGTTCGAACTTCACGATCCCTGTGATGCGGGCGAAGAGGGTGTGGTCTTTGCCGAGGCCCACATTGAAACCGGGAAAGAACTTTGTCCCTCGCTGACGGATCAGGATTGATCCGGCCTTCACGGTCTCTCCACCGTAGGCCTTGACCCCAAGATATTGCGGATTGCTATCGCGCCCATTTCTAGTCGATCCGCCGCCTTTATTTGTTGCCATGGCTGATCCTCGTTAGGCCGTTTCGATACCGGTAATGCGCAATTTTGTAAAGCCCTGGCGATGGCCATTGGTCCGCCGATAGTTCTTGCGCCGTTGTTTCTTGAAGATGGTGATGGAGCGGGTTCGTCCTTGGTGGATGATCTCGGCTTTGACGGTGGCCCCTTTGACCAACGGTTGTCCGACCTCTATACCCCTCTCGCCGTGAACCAGCCGAACCTGGCCGAGTTCGATCGTCCCTCCGACCTTGCCGGGGAGGGACTCCACTTGGACCAATGACCCAGTTTCGACCCGATACTGCTTGCCGCCTGTCTCAATGATTGCGTACATAAGCCCCTGTCTCCGTTACAGAACATGATTGTGTAACATAGGGATTTGAAGCCTGTCAAGGTTAAGACATGAGGTCCCGCCGACAGACCCCCCCTCCTTCGGGTTAACCTATTCGTGGGCTATCCTGCTCCGGTTCCTTGGCGTATGCTGTCGTTCTGTTGAGCCATTTCCTGGATCGGAGGTAATAATGGCCGTAGCACCGAAGCCTTGTCACTCCAAGCCGAGGGACACTCGATTTGTACTCCGACCCTATCGTCGCATACCGACCTGGCTCATACTCTATTATCTCAGTGGGGAATGTGTTGGGAAAGGTGTCGTGACCAATCTGTCTCAATCGGGGATGCGTATCCAAGGTGACCATGCGGTTAAACCAGGCTTCGATTTGGCACTGCGTGTCACGTTTGTGGCCGATGGACCGCCGATAGAGATTGAACGAGCGACGGTCCGGTGGGTGGATGGGTATGATTTTGGGTTGGATCTTGTCCTCGTCAGTCCGTTAGCCTCGAAGCACATCGCCCGTTTACTGAGCGGGCAGATTCGTGCCCATCAGATGCCCGCCTGAAAGATTGCTTCTTGGTTCATTCTTGCTTGTGGGCCATGCCACGTCCGCTTGCTTGACGCTTCTTCCAGCCCGCTGCTATATTCCGATTTCCGCGCTCGATGGTTCACGTGCTCGTCTGTGTTGCCTATGCTTGAGCCACAAGGAAAAATTTGGATGGACGGGTCGTTCGTCAATTGGGCAGACGCGCATGTCCACGTGATGACCCATTCGCTCCATTATGGACTGGCTGCGTTCGAGGGGATTCGCTGTTACAAGGGGAAGTCCGGTTCCGCGATTTTCCGGTTGCAGGAACATGTCGATCGGCTGTTCGATTCCGCCCATATCGGCATGATGCAGATGCCATTCGACAAGAAGCAAGTCGCAGCGGCCATCGTGGAGACAGTCAGGGTAAATAAACTGGAGGCCTGCTATATCCGTCCGCTCGTCTATATCGGGCATGGAACGATGGGGGTCTATCCCGGCGATAATCCAATCAAGCTGGCCATCGCGGCCTGGACCTGGGGCGCCTACCTCGGGGACGATGCGCTCGCGAATGGGATGCGCGCGCGCGTGTCATCGTACACTCGTCATCACGTCAATGTCTCGATGACGAGAGGGAAGATTTCCGGCTACTACGTGAACTCGATCCTTGCGAAGCGGGAAGCGAAAGCAGACGGCTACGATGAAGCCATTTTGCTTGATACCGAGGGGTATGTGTCCGAGGGGACGGGGGAGAATATCTTCCTTGTGCGTAAAGGGCAGATCAAGACTACGCCGCTCACCTCGATCCTCGACGGCATCACCAGAAGCTCCGTCATCGATTTGGCGCGGGAGCAGCGTATTTCCGTGGTGGAGGAGCGCTTCACGCGCGATGATATGTACATTGCGGATGAAGTGTTCGTGACCGGGACTGCCGCCGAGCTGACGCCGGTGCGGGAGATCGACAACCGCCGCATTGGAACCGGCACGCCAGGTCCGATTACGCAAGCTCTGCAGAAGGCCTTCTTTTCCATCGTGCGTGGGGAGGACCCTTCCCACGCGGCGTGGCTGACCAGAATTTAGTAAGACGCTGAATAGTTTCTGCTCTCCCCTTTACATCCCGACTTGGCACTCTTGGCACCCGTGAAGCGTAAGAAATAGCTGGTTCATCTAGTTGATCTTGTTCAACCAAACAAACGGTTTTCGTATGCTGGCGGATTTTTTCAACAGCCTGCTAATGTCCGGTGGAGGAAGAGTCGCTAGGAGCGTGGCTTTCAGCGGCTGGGGCTGCCGGCGCAACGGGCGGGGTTTCGGGGGCGGTCTGAGAAGTCTCTTTCTTGTTGAGATCGATGACCGTGGATGAAAACGTCCGTTCCTTGGCGAGGATAGCCAGGCCGAGCGAGGTTAGCATGAAGACGGCCGCGACGGCGACCGTGAATTTGCTCAAGAAGTTGGCAGGGCCGCGGCTACCGAAGACGGTCTGACTGGAGCCCCCGAATGACGCGCCGATTTCAGCGCCCTTCCCTGATTGCAAGAGAATCGCGCCGATCATGAGAAAACAGATCAACACATGAATGACGATGAGAACAGTATACATAGCACTCCGATCAGTTAGGCACGCTGTATTTGAGCAACACGGACGATTGTAGCAAACGAATCGGGATTGAGACAAGCCCCACCCACCAGAGCCCCGTCGATCGCGTCCGAGACGAGGAGCGGCTCGATGTTCTGGGGCGTGACGCTTCCGCCGTATAGGATTCTGATGGCCGATGCCGTTTTGCTATCCCAGCCGGTCTCTATGAACAAGCGGATCGAACGATGTACGGTCACGGCCTGCTCCGTGGTGGCGGCTCGTCCCGTGCCGATGGCCCAGACCGGTTCGTAGGCGACCGTGACGGTCGCCAGATCCTGTGTGGTCAACCCTGCCAGGCTGCCGTTGAGTTGAGCTGTGACGACCGATTCCGTTTGGCCTGCCTCACGTTGCTCCAGCGATTCTCCTACGCACAGGATCGGAGAGAGCCTGTGCTTCAGCGCCGCCCGGACTTTCTTGTGAATATTCTCATCTCGTTCACCGAAGAGCGTGCGACGTTCAGAATGGCCGACGATTACATAGCGGCATCCCAGATCGCGCAACATCGGAGCGGACACTTCTCCAGTGAAGGCTCCGTGATCCTCCCAATGTAGATTCTGTGCGCCGAGGCTGATCCAGGAGGAGGTACCTAAGGCGTTGCGGGCCGATTCGAGAGCCGTAAAGGGCGGCGCAAGGACCACGTCGGCGTTAGGTGATGCAGGTACTCGTTCGCGGAAGTCGTGAATGAAAGCCGCGGCCTCCAAGGCCGTCTTATTCATCTTCCAGTTGCCGATGATAAGGGGTCTGCGCACAGGTTTCTCGGTATCGATAGTAGGTGTAACTCAGTGACGAGGCGATTACGCGACTCGATCCGGGAGGGCGGTCAGGCCTGGGAGTTGTTTGCCTTCGAGCAATTCCAGCGCGGCGCCGCCGCCGGTCGAGATGAACGACATATTCTCTGATTCGCCGGCTCGATGTACGGCCAGTGCCGTTTCGCCGCCGCCGACGATCGTCAGTGCATAGGCATCGGCAATCGCGTGAGCCATCGCAAGGGTGCCCCGGGCGTAGGCATCGATTTCAAAGACACCCATCGGTCCATTCCACAGAATCGTCTTCGCGTTCTGAACTGCTTCATTGAAGAGTTTTACGGAGGCCGGGCCAATGTCGAGGGCGTACCATCCTTTCGGAATCTCCTGGACCGGGACGATCTTCGATTCAGCCCCAGGCTCGTGGCCGGCCGCGACGACACAATCGACCGGCAGATAGAATTTCACGCCGCGGGAAAGGGCATGATCCTCGATGCCTTTCGCAAAGTCCAGCATGTCGTTTTCGACCAGGGAGTTGCCGATTTCCAGCCCCTTTGCCTTTAAGAAGGTAAACGCCATGCCGCCGCCGATAATGACTTTGTCGACGCGCTTGCCCAGGTTTTCGATGACGCCGATCTTTCCCGACACTTTTGCCCCGCCGAGAATGGCGACAAAGGGCCGAACGGGGTTTTCGACGGCTCCCTCGAGGTATTCGATTTCTTTCTTGAGAAGGAAGCCGGCGGCCGAGACGGGAATGAATTTGGTGATGCCGACGGTGGAGGCATGAGCCCGGTGTGCGGCGCCGAACGCGTCGTTGATGTAGACATCGCCGAGGGCCGCCAGCTCTTTTGAGAAGCTGTCGTCGTTTTCTTCTTCACCCTGATGGAATCGGAGGTTTTCAAGGAGCAGGACGTCGCCCGGCTTCATCCTGGCGACAAGCCCTTCCACAGCCGGGCCGATGCAATCGGGTGCAAACAGAATCTCCTTGCCCATGAGCCGTCCCAGGCGTTTTGCCACCGGGGCCAGACTGTACTTGGGGTCGAACGTTCCCTTCGGTCGGCCCAGGTGCGAACAGAGGATCACCTTGGCGCCGTCGTCGACGGCTCGATTGATGGTCGGCAGGGTCGATCGAATGCGGGTGTCGTCGGTGATTTGGTGCGAATCGTCCAACGGGACGTTAAAGTCGGCTCGGATGATGACGCGCTTGTCTCGCAGCACGACATCATCGATCGTTTGTTTGCGCAGATTCATTGCGGCTCCGTCAGGTCGGTCCTTCCAGGAATGGGAGTCAGCGTGAAACAGAATACGGCTGAGGCAGGCATCGCATCGCGGTGCTCAGCGCTTTGTCGCTCCTGCCGCGATCATCTTGATCAGGTCTCGAACCCGGCATGAATAGCCCCATTCGTTGTCGTACCAGGCCGTCACCTTGACGAGCCGCTTGTCGATGGCCATCGTGAGCGGGGCATCGAATGTGGCCGAATGAGGATCGCCCTTCTGGTCGATCGAGACGATCGGGTCTTCAGAGTAGAGTAGAATGTCTTTCATCGGGCCGTTCGCTGCTTTCCGGAATGCGGCATTGACGGAGGCGACGTCACAGTCTTTTTCGGTTTCGACGGTCAGATCCACCAGCGAGACATTCGGCGTGGGGACGCGAATGGCGAGGCCGTCGATCTTGCCCTTGAGCTGTGGCAGCACCAAATGCAGCGCCTTTGCCGCGCCGGTGCTGGTCGGGATCATCGACATGCCTGCCGCGCGCCCGCGCCGCAAGTCTTTGTGGGGCAGATCGAGCAACTGCTGGTCATTGGTGTAGGAATGGATCGTGGTCATGAGGCCGTGTTTGATGCCGAAATTATCCAACAGAACTTTTGCCACGGGAGCCAGACAATTGGTCGTACAGGAGGCGTTGGAGATGATGTGGTGTACTTTCGGATCGTAGGCCTCGTCGTTGACGCCCAACACGATAGTGACATCCGGGTCCTTCGCCGGTGCTGAAATAATGACGTGCTTGGCTCCGGCAGAGAGGTGCTTCCCTGCGCCTTCGCGGTCGGTAAAGCGCCCGGTCGATTCGATGACGATGTCCACCTCCAGATCCTTCCAGGGAAGTTCTTTTGGGTCCTTCATCGCGAGCACCTTAATAGGCTTGCCGTCGACGATGATCTGGTCGCCTTTGGCCTCGACGCTTCCCTGTAACGTCCCGTGTACCGAGTCGTATTTCAAGAGGTAGGCGAGCGTCTTCGCATCTGTGAGATCATTAATTGCGACAAAGTGCAGGTCGGGATCACCGAGTGATGCCCGCAAGACGTTCCGTCCGATCCGTCCAAATCCGTTAATACCGATCCGAATGGCCATGATGAGTGGTCCCTCAAGAAAAGATTGG
>DASVEA010000202.1:0-2503 GCA_036380815.1 Nitrospiraceae bacterium | reverse complement strand
GATTGGCCAGGAACCGGACTTCGAGTGCCTCGGTCAGCTCCTCGATGCTCTCAACGCTGTTCAACATAGTCGGGACCACGACCAGCGCACGCGATTCCGGAGGGATGCCCTTGGAGAAGTCCATTCGAGGCAGCGCATGCGGCGTCACCAAGACTGTTGCAAGCCAATTCATCAGCGCGACCGCCAGTTGACTTGTGCAGAGTAGGGACAGGAGACCGACCAGCGCGAGTAACCAACCCTCCGCATCCTCGGCATACGCCATTGCCAATAAGCCGCCGGTGAAGACCCCCGTCATCAAGACGATCGTGCCGACATAGAGGAGCAACGGAAACCGGCCGCTCGTTCGCTGAAGCGCGTCAGACGTGGAGAGGCGCACCTCCGCCGCTCGTTCGAGCTGTGGGATTCCCTTGTCGATCAAGTAGAAACCAACATGGGATTCTCGATCATCGCCACCGTTCCTGCCTGCACCCTGTTGCGCCAGGTGAATCGCGTGGTGCGCGACTTCGCGTTCCGAGAGGCGGCTGCTCCTCGCCATCCTCTCCACCACGTGACGGTAGCGATCGCGAGTGGCAAAATCCATCTTGCCGTAGGCTGCAGCGGGATCCTCACTCAGCGTCCGCTCGACCACGCTCATTGACTCAACGAACGTGCGCCAGTCCATCGCGCCCAGAAATCGGAGACTGCCGATACTGTTGCTGATGGAGACCTGGTCGACAGCCTGCTGTTGGTTTTCCGATTGCACCGACTGCTCGATCGTCAGGCCGGACTCGGAGAGCCGCTGCTCGATCCAGGTAAGCGGCAATGCCAAGGCGGGGCTCTGTCCCTGCAACCGGCGCGCGAACTCTGCCACAAACGCACTCGCCATCGGCAGACTCGAGCGCGCCATGTCCGCAATCACCAGAATCACACTCTTCGGATCCTTGTCTGCGATTTCCATCATCTGATCCGCCCAGTAGTCGGCGCGATTGCGGTCGATCCTCTGGGCGGCGATCCGCGTTGCTGCGCGCCGGAGATTCTCGATCAGCGCCAGGCGGAGCATGATAGGGATGGCCCATAATTCGCCTAACGTGAGGCCGGTGATAGTCTGGTAGGCGGCAACGAAACTGCTGAGGCTTCCCAGATCGACTCGTCCATCGCCATGCGAAATCGTTTCGAGCGCGATGTCATACACTCGCGGGAGCCCGGCCGTTGAGCCGTTCAGTAAGCGAGGCAGCTCCCGGCTGTACCCCTTGGGCAAGTGTCTCTTGGCCGTGCGAATCTGTTCTTCGATGAGATAGAAGTTATCGAGCAGCCATTCCCCGGCCGGCGTAATTCGACGGTTCGCTTTCACCGCCTCTGCCAACAGGTCGCGGACTCCGATCAGGACACATTCATTCTCAGCCAGCCTGCTCAGGAGCTGGTCCGAAGCCTGTCCCGAGCTCAACTGGTGCAGGCCAGCCAGGGTCTTGCCATGTTGATCCATTTGTTCGGCGCTGAAGAGTTCCGAACGAAGCGGGGGTTCGCCACCGGCGTATTTTTCCGCCAAGTCGTTTTCAGGGAAGCTTGCCCTCAAATGGAGCAAGCTACCGAGATTGATCTTGCTGCTTACCTTCATGCGTGAGGTCTCTTTCTAAGAGGCGAGATCTCGTGAACCAGTTTACAACCAAGGTGGCGGCTGCGGATGGCCTCTCTTCGGCGTTTCTTGCTTAGGGCAACGGTCGGTTCGAGCCGAAAGTCTCAAAGCGATCATGTGTGTCGATGTCCGATGCGACACAGAAGATGGAGCGCTGGCGAGTAGACTGGAATGAGCAGCGACTGCACCGCTCCCTTGGACAGTTGATCCTGACGAAACGTGCCCAGCGGCAGATTCCCACCAGACCGTCAGAAGCCCAGAATTTCCTGTTCGCCGGGGCCCGGTATGAGGGGAAGTCGCAACAGTGTACCTGACTTATCGGAGGTGTGATACACCGCGAAACTATATCAGTCCAGGGACGAAAAATCTTCGATCAAATCTATCCAACTAGACGGAAGCAGTCTGGTCAAAATTGCTCAGTTTAGAGGATGCACGGGCAGCCAACTTTACGCTCGCTCAACTTGAAATCAACGAAACCTCTAAAGGGAACCTAGTCGTGGAGGACGACATTGAGGAGGGAACTGTGCACGTGCAACCCGCCGTTGTAGCGAACGAAGCCCAGTTTTCGGAACTTATTCATGAAGAAACTGACGCGGGAGCGCGTGGTACCGATTATCTCGGCGAGCGTGTCCTGACTGATTTTTGGAATAATCGTCTCCGGCTTGCCTTCTTTCCCAAAGTGGGCCATTAACAGCAGCACCCGCGCCAGCCGCTTCTCGCTGGAATTGAAGAGTTGATCCACCAAGTCCTCTTGGATGCGAATGTTGCGAGCCAGGAGATATGCTAGGAACAGCGCGGAGAAGGTGGGGTCGTCGTGGAGCACAGCGATCATCGTCTGTCTGTCAATGCGGACGAGTGTGGATTTTTCCACAGCGGTTGCCGTGGCCATAT
>DASVEA010000201.1:0-9046 GCA_036380815.1 Nitrospiraceae bacterium | reverse complement strand
CGTTGCCCACGCAGTCCAATGCCCCTACTGCATCGATGCCTACACGCAGGCCTCCCTTGAAAAAGGGTCGAACATCGAAGAAATGACGGAAGCCGTCCACGTCGCCTGCGCCATCCGAGGTGGCGCCTCGCTCGTGCACGGTGTCCAGATGCGCAACGTCGCCGACAAACTGTCGATGTGATGAGGGCGCTGTTCTGTTCTGCTAGCAGGCGGCGGAGCGCCTATTGTGACCAGTATGGATTTCGGTGGTCCTTGCTTGTGGCACAATGGGAGAACAGACCTGCAGAATACTCAAAAAGGCTGTCCAGCAAGGCCGCAGCGAGCGAAGACCGGAGGCGTACCCTCTGGGGTACGTTGAGGATCTGAGCGACGCGAGAACGTCGCTGGCGGGCTTTTTCAGTATCCTGCTAGAGGTAGGGGTTTTCGGGAACGGCAAGGGTAAAGTATTTGCCACGCTCTTCGTAGAGAATCCGTGCGGCCGTCAGTACACCGAGCGCCTGATCAATCTCTCCGTCGATATTTGCGCTCCTGTCAGATCGGCTTGCCAGCAGCGTGCGGATCTGGTCTACACTCTTGGCCGCTTCGTTGCAAACCTCGATGATTCCAGCCGCAGGCCACTCGTAGCGCCGCCGTATTGGTATCTTCGGATTCCGACCATCGTATACGGTGACATAGTCCATCGCTTTCGAGTAATAGAGGAACGGCCGATCGCTCGAACCGACCCGCCTCCGCCACTCCTGCACTAGGTCGACCAATTCTTGGTAGACGTGCGGGTCCACGTTCCAATTGTCCAGCTCATACTCGAAATCGTAGGCGATCTTCTTCAAGTCCACCTGCCGAGCATCGTAGACATACTCGTACGCCGCCCCCGGACCGGTGATACGGACGCCATATTCGTGTGGTTTGGTGTAGTAGGGACTGAAGCGCTCCAGCCAGAACTTTCCTGTCGACTCCGGTGGCTGCAGATGGAACAACGACGGAATCATGTCGATCTGCCGACGGTAATCCTCGTTCGTTTCTCCGGGAAACCCGAGCAAGATATTCCAGGACACCGCGACATGATAGTAGGAGCTCCACTTGAGGCAGATAATATTCTGCATCGGCGTCACGCCCTTATCCATCGCCTGCAGCTGATTGAGGCTCAGACTCTCCAATCCGGGCTGCATGCACTTCACGCCCCCGACGGCGAGCGTTTGAATCTGGCTCTTATGCAGGTTGCTCTTGGTTTCGATGAACACGTCGAGATCACAATGGTCTGCCGCAAACCGACCGAAGAGGTTTTCCACATATTGCATGTCGATGATGTTGTCCACCAAGCGAAATCGCACCGTGTCGTATCGGCTGGAAAGATAGGCCATCTCCCTGGCCACTTGTTCAGACGATTTGGCCCGAAACTTCATGCTTTGTGCGTTCAATCCACAAAATGTACAGTGATGTTTTTCCCCCCACCAACAGCCCCGCGAACCCTCATAGAGGACGATCCGATCCAGCCCCTGCACCGCCTCCCCCAGCTCATCCAGAAGATGGTAGTAATCGTCATAATCGGGTGGACCGGTCTTCGCAAAGTCCGAGAAGAGCGAGTTGCTCGGAGTGAATGCGATCGCCGCTCCTTCTCGATAGGTCACGCCGCTGGGAACGATCCCGCCCTTTCCCTCGAGGAGGTATCGAACCAATTCCGGGAACACTTCTTCCCCTTCCCCCACCACCACATGATCGATGAAGGGAAAGGCCCGGAAGTATTCCAGCCCCATCTCGCCGTCGTAGTTCGCTCCACCGAAAACAATCGTCACGTTGGGATAGAGATCCTTGAGGAGTTTCGCCATCGTCAGGCTGGCGACGTTTTGATCGAACGTTGAGGTGAACCCGACAATCCTATACTGCCCCCAGTCGATTGTGGTTAGAGCCCAGGTCAAGAACTGTGGCGCCGTCCTCGTCGCCATGTCTTCGAAGAACGAGGCCGGATGCCCGCTCTCCTTGGCGACTTGCTCAAATACCGGCTTAAACAGTCGGGGATACTCAGCGCGTTTCGGATTGTCGTGGAACAAGAGGTATGAAAAAAGCCACTCGCCAAACAATGCCCGTTTCTCGCAGATCATTTCATAGAGAGGCAAGCCGATCTTGTGGGCGAAACGCACGTTCAGATGATGGCAGTCGACGGGAATCCCCTTCGACTTGAGCAGCGCGGAGAGTGTGCCCAGTTGGATCGAGGGATACTTCGAGTAACTGAACGGCATATTGACGAGCGCAACCTGGGCCTTGTCGCTCATCTGCTGCCTCGTGGGCTCATGACGTAACCATCTGACTAGCGGTTAACTGGCCGCTGCGCGAAACGGTTCAAACGTACGATCGGCTTTGGCGGCCATGTAAAAGTCGCTCTCCGTGAGGCCATTGATCTTGTGCGTCCAGATCTCGACCTTGCACTTGCCCCAGGCAAGATAGAGATCGGGATGGTGGCCTTCCGATTCTGCCACGGCACCCACCTTATTCACGTAGGCCAAGGCCTGGGCGAAATCCTTGAACGTATACAAGCGCTCAAGATGGCCTTGGGCATTCAACGACCAGCCGCGGCCTAGTTCCTTTAAGAGCGCCTGCGTCCGATCGGCGGGAAGCGGCGGTACCTCGCCCCGGCAGGGCACGCATGTGTTGTCGGCTAAGCTCATGGTGGCTCTCCCTTCAAAAGCGGATTCAGATTAGGGTGTCACGCGGTCGATGGCGTCTGCGTAGATGATGGGAATCCCTTGAGGATCATTTTCATCTGCGACCGCAACACCACGGATGCGCAAACGTTCGTCCTCGACAACCGGTTGCATCGCGTTCGGCTTGCAAGTCCCGGCTACTCCCACCTGGATGGACCCGGACTGGTCCTGCAGCATGAACAGTTGCGCGTCGTACACGGGCCCCCCGGCGCAGCGATGCGCCTTGAATCGAGGCGGCAGTGCCGTCACATCGCTCGCCCGTCCCTCCACGATTACGACTTTGGCCTGATAGTCCGCAGGACGTTTCACAATCTTGGCGATGGGCAGGATCTCGTCGGCCAGTGCCGACGGGCATAGACTGAGCCCATACAGTATCAATGACAAGCTAAGAATAAAATAGGGCATGTGACCTCCTTTATTATTCGCCTTCCTCCGGTGCGCCGCCTGTTTTTGCCAGATCGTCAAGCTTGACCTTCTCGGGATTGAATTTCTCCGTGGCTTTGGTCATCCGATCCAGTGCGTCATCGAATGACAGGGGAGGAGCATCCTTTGGCCGGAAGCGGATGGGATTCACACGCGCGACCACGAAGCTCTTCAGATAAGGACTCGTCAATCCCTTTGCCTTGAGCGCTTCGACTTGCTTTACAATCTCGTCGTCAAGTGCGAGCACCGTGCGCGCCCGCTCCCGCCGCAGTTCAATCGCCGCGCGCATCGGTTTCTTCAGAAATGCATCCACTCGCTTCAACACCGGATGGTAAGCCCCGCCGCTGAATCTCGGTCGCTCTTCATAGCACAGACCCAGCGTAATGAAGGCCGGCTCCTCGAACTCCAAGGCATAGGTCTCTTCCGTCGCATCATCGAGCCGCACCAGTTCCTTGTACATACGGATGACTTCGAGGGACTTCTCGCGCAGATTGTGCGCCTTCTCCGTGTTCATCGCGAGAATCTGATAGGCCGCAGCCGCTTCCGGCACCACAATCGCGACGATGCTCTTCGCCCCCAGCGTCTTCATCGCCGAGAGCCTATGGTTACCGTTGGGAGTCCAGTATTTCGCGACCTGCTCACCCTTTGACGCACACACCGCAATGATCGGATCGAGAAACCGCCCGATCTTACCGATCACGAGTTCTAACTTGCGAACGTGCTTTTCGGAGAGATTGCGCTGAAAAGGGGTCGGCTCAACGAGTTCGATCGGCAAGGCCGCCAGCATCACCCAGCGTCCGCCAAAGGGATCCCGATAGATGGCGAGGACCTTTCCGCCATCACCCTCGATCGCTCGATGCAGTTCGGCGACTTCCGCCGGAGGAGCCGCGGATTGGAGTTCGATCGCGGCCAAACCGGTCGACGCATGGGCAGGTTGGCGACGACGTCGCACGGCACCGGCGGCACGAGGGACTTTGTGTTGCTTCCCAGGCATGACTCAATATGGTAGGGAAGGTGGGGAAGAAAAGAAAGCCCCCGACTCCTAATCCAACCACAAACGCCATGAGCCATCCATCAATCAGTGACCCAAGCCTGAAATCAGCCGCGCAGAAGATCGGCTGGTTCACAGCCTCCTGCGTGCTTGTGAGCAACATCATCGGGGGTGGTATTTTCACGACGACCGGGATAATGGCCCGTGACCTGGGCGATCCGATGCTGATTCTCTTGTTGTGGTTCGTCGGAGCGCTCTTTGCGCTCGGTGGTGCCATGGTCTACGGAGAGTTGGGGGCCGCCTTACCTCATGCGGGAGGGGATTACGTCTACCTGCGAGAAGCCTATGGGCCGCTGGTGGCCTTCCTCAGTGGATGGACCTCCTTCACGATCGGCTTCGGCGCGGCAGTCGCGGCTTCAACCATCAGTTTTTCGTCCTATGCGCTGCGAATCGTCCCGATCGAGGATGAGCGGGGATGGCTGGCGAAAGGTCTCTCGCTCTCCCTGTTGTGGATCGCGACCCTCATGCATTGTCGAGGTGTAGGAACAGGTGGCCGCCTGCAATTGCTATTGACGACCACAAAAGTCGTCGCCATAGGAGGACTCATTCTAGGCGGGTTATGGACGGTGGCGGGCCACGGGGAGAATCTCCTCCCCAAGCCCACCGTGCAACAGCCGACGCTTGGGGCGTCCGCCATCGCGCTCGTGATTGTGACCTACTGCTATCTCGGCTGGAACGTCGCGGGTTACATCGCCGCCGACATCGTTGACCCCCGGAGTACTTTGCCCAAGATCATGATCGGGGGTACAGCCTTCGTCGCCGTAATCTATCTGCTGCTGAACGTCGTCTATCTGTCAGCCCTGTCGATCACGGAGCTGGCCCGGGAGCCGATCGTACCGGTCGCGGAGAAGGCAGCCGGAGCCTTGTGGGGGCCACAGAGCGGGCGACTGGTCGCCGCCATCCTCTGTCTCTCCATCGCAGGAGCGGTGAGCGCCATGACGTGGGCAGGACCCCGCGTCTATTGGGCCATGGCGCGCGACGGCATGATCAGCCCCTGGCTCGCCCGGCTTCACCCACGCACCGCGGTGCCGGCCCGCGCCATCGTCTTTCAAAGCCTCTGGGCGTCACTGCTCGTTCTGAGCGGAAACTTCGAACAACTCCTCGTCTATAGCGGCCTCGTTCTCTCGCTGTTCATGGCCTTGACCCTCTCCACGATCTTTCGTCTTCGTCGTATAAGCGGCCTGGACACCCACCAATACCGGGCTCCACTCTATCCCTTCTTACCCGCAGCCCTCGTCATTGGAGCCTTCACACTGGTCATTTACAGTCTCGTCCAACGACCTGCAGAATCGTTGTACGGCACGGCGACCGTCCTGATTGGGATTCCGCTCTATTACTTTTGGAGAAATTCCAGGGACTCCCGCGAGCGCAAGGCCGAGTAGGCTGGTCAAAATGTCCATCTCACCTGCCCGCCCCAGCGCGCCATGACGTACTTATCCCGGACAAGGCGACAGTAAGCGAAATGCCGAGTCGTACGTTTGTCATGCGGCGAAGCATTGAGCAAAGCGACAACGCGTTGGGGGAGATTTTCACGACCCGAGCAGGCTGCGGAAAAACTTTTGTGGACCTGAAGAGTCTGTGACTGGAGGAAATCACTGAAAGTTCCAGCCGAACCAGCAGGCTGTTCAAATGGACTGTTCATCAAGGCCGCAGCTTCCTGGCTGTTCTTCGTTTCACGTTTCACTGTAATTGGAAGCGACGCAAGAAGGCCGCTGGCAGGCTTTTTCAACAGCCTGCTAGACGCGGCACGGGCGACCCTGCACTAAGGTGGGAGGTCGCCCGTGTGTGGCGCTTAGGACGCCAGATCTACTGTGTAATTGTCTCGGCCCAGAAAAACTGAGACCCGCTCGAAAGCAAGGTATAGAACATCTGATCGGGGGAAAACAAAATCATCCCAGGCGCTTGTGTTCCTCGCGCTAGCGTCGAGTTCTCCATCACATGTGATCAGGCTAATATCCTGTTGGTCTGTGGTGCCATTACGGCACAGCCAGTGGAGAACCGGCTAGCACGACCGATCAGAAGCCCGCCCTCGAGTCGGCGGGCCTGTGTGGCCAGGTGGAGTCAGGTCATCCATCGCTACCCTCCTCTCTTGGAAAGTGGACGGGGGAACCCGTTGACAGCCGCGCGCCCTGTCCAGCCCCCCTGATCGAGTGAATGAATGGGCCGCAAGTTTCTCTTACGCTCATTAGAAAAACGTGTCAATGGAGAAAATCCATTTCCCCTTCATTGACTCTATGAGCATAAAAAATACCACTGGGAGCGCCGAATACCAGCGAAGCAGTTGCGGAAGAAAGAAACCGTACTGGCCGCAGAAGCGATCGGCACGGTGGTGTTCGCCGGCAGTGGGAGCGCGGTGCTGGGTCGCGAATATCCGCAGCTCGGCATTAGGGTGTTCGGAGTGTTATTCGCCTTCAGCCTGACCGTGGTGACGATGGCCTACGCCTTTGGCCATGTGTCGGGCTGCCATCTGGGCCCCGCGGTCTCCGTGGGCCTCATGATCGGCAAGCGGTTCCCTGCGCGCCGGTCCTACGCGCCCCAGGAGTGGGGACAGCCTACGGCGGGGGCGGGATGTCTTGGGCGCAGCGAAAGCCGACGTGGGGATCATGCTCGGTGGGATCGCCTTTCGTCCGAAAGGAGGACCGGAGCCGATAGGGCTGATTGATATACGAGCCACCCCGTTGCACCTTCGCCGTGCCCTCGAGCGGGCCCCTCGGATTGCGGGCCGGCGTCGTCTGGTAGAACGCGTCGTCGTACCAGTCAGCCACCCATTCATAGAGATTGCCGGCCAGGTCGTGGAACCCATAGGGGCTGCGGCCAGAGTCGCGATTGCCGATGGGTGCCACCGTTTCGGCCCCTTCCTTCAACCCAAAGACCGCCTGCGCCGGCGTCGGCGGATCATTCCCCCAGGGATAGACGCGGCTATCCGTCCCCCGTGCCGCTTTCTCCCACTCCGCTTCCGTCGGCAGACGTTTCCCCGCCCACAAACAATAGCCCGTCGCTTCCAGCCAGGTCACCCAGCGCACCGGCCGTTCCGCGTGGACCACGGGAGTCTCCTGGTCCGCGAAGCCCCACGGCGGTTCACTCTGAATCGCCGTGACAAACTTCGCAAACCGCCCGTTCGTCACTTCGAAGGTGTCCAGATAAAACCCGTCGAGGACGACGCGATGGACCGGCTGCTCGTCGTCATCGCCCTCGTCGCTCCCCATCGTGAACTCCCCGGCGGGCACCAGCCCCATGGGGGCCCCATCCTGTCCCGTGAGCGTAGCCGGGGGCTGTGACGGGCGGGGGGCGGGCGGGGTCCCCTTTCCCAGGAGTTGTGCCGCACGCGCGGCCCCGTGGGGGGTGGGGAGCGCAGGGTCCGGCTTGACGGGGAGCGCCTCAGTGGCCCTGGCAAGCCAGCTGGCAAGACAGACCACGGCTACCAGGCTGATCACCGTCGCGTGAATCCTGTGTCGCACTAGCCTCCTCGCGCCGCTCAGAGGCTCCACGTACGGCAACTGGTACGAGTGTCTCTTCGCTCGCTGCGGCCTTGCAGGACCGCCCTTTTGAGCATCCTGCAAGCTGTTCTGGTGCCGTCGCCCTGTTAGAGATTACGACGGCTTATTGAACAAAAATCGAGTTTTCCCGCAACCTGCAAGGGCCGCCGGCCCCCGCCGCTACCCCGATCGCACCAGGGTATCGAAACTGGCGAGGAGAAATCCAGTGGAGCGACCAGCGGCGCACCGGAATGGAGATGATCACTCAGCTCCAGTGGCGGTCTGCGCATGCCCAGGTTCGTTGCGGCCTCGCCGAACGCAAGTGTTTCGATCACCAGTTTTTACGATAGACCGCAGCACCTCCGTGATTTCTGTCTGCTTTTTTAGGAAAAACCTCGCGGCCGAGATCTTTTTCTTGCCAATCCTCACTGTCAGGATGCGCGTGTCCGGCAGAGAAAAGACATCTTCATCGGTATCATCGTCGCCTATGTAGAGGGCCGCGGTGCAGTTGAGTTGGTACATCAACTCCAACAACGCCGCGCCCTTATGCGGCGCAGAGGCCGGCACCACATTGACAACAGCTTTTCCGAGGACTATGCGCGGGAGGGGAGATAATTGGGCTAAAACATGGAAGACAAGCGTCCGGGCGTCATCCTTCCGACCCGAGTTCCGGTAATGGAACGAGAGCGAGTAGGATTTGTCCTCCACGAACACACCATACCGAGTCAGCTTGGTACCGAATCGCTCTTCGATGAGCTGCTTCCATCCTTTACAGGTATTTCGGGCTTGCTCCACAACCTGCTGTGTCACATGAAGACCTTCCAACCCATGGTTCCCGATCAGGTAGGGCACTGTGTTACCGACACGCTCCCGAAGATCGTCCACGGAACGCCCGGAAATGATGGCCGTCGGGGCACGCTTGGCCAGTTCTCCGAGCCAGAGGCGGATCGGCCGTCCGAGCTGCGCGCTGTGGCGATCGCGAACGATCTTCGCCAACGTTCCATCAAAATCGAAGGCAAATAGAGAATGGACTTTCACGAGCGCCTCGAGTTCACTCCTCCCCCTGTCCGTCAGAAGATATTTCATGGTCAATCGATCAATTCAGCAAGCTCGTGCGCCCGACCTGCTTCATCACCCGCTCCCGCTGTCGCATACGGGCTGCATCCGTGAGCATGCGTCCTGCCCAACGGTAGACATTGAATTCCTGGATAAGCCCACGCATGCTCTGCATCCGAGCACGCTGCTCTACCTTGGGCATGGTCAGGGCCACGTGGAGCGCGGCGGCAAACTGATCGATGTCGTACGGGTTGATCACGAGCGCCTCCGTCAGCTCACGGGCGGCTCCCGTGAACTGACTGAGAATCAGGACGCCCTGCTCGTCATCGCGAGCGCCGATGAAC
>DASVEA010000200.1:0-7310 GCA_036380815.1 Nitrospiraceae bacterium | reverse complement strand
TTGATGAGTTCGATGGCCTCACGATAGATTCCGGTCACTGCGGAGGATAATCCAGTACCAAGGAGAGCATCGACGAGGATGTCGCTGGAGGCGAGAATGGGCCTCGCCTGATCGGCAGACCGGAATCGAACGATCGCTGCTCGCCCCGCAACCCGAACGAGCCGACGATACATGGCCGCGGTATCGCGACTCAGGTCGGTGATCGGTGTGAGGAGCACCACATGAATCCGAGCACGCCGGCGGTGCAGCAGTCGGGCCACAACCAATCCGTCCCCTCCGTTGTTCCCTTTTCCGCAGAGGATGGTAATAGTCCTGCCTCGTACTGGTCCACAGTGCTCTTCCAGATGCCTGACAATTCCCTCACCAGCCCGCTCCATCAAGACGGCACTGGGGACATGCGCTTCGATGATTGTGCGGCGATCGAGTTTCTGCATCTCGGTTCCGGTCACGATCTTCATCGATGGCCTTGCGTGCGGGATCGATGCCGCATGAGGAATCGGGTGAGCGCGGGGAGGAAAGAGATCTGTTGCCTACGGCGTAATGTCATGACAGGGGCGAATCGCGTAGTCCATGGAGGAACGCAGGATGCCGCGCCGGCGCGATGGTTCAACTCAGCAATGCTTTCATCTCCCTAACGGCCTGGTCGAGGCCCACCAGAACCGCTCGGGCAATGATGCTGTGGCCGATGTTATATTCGACGATTTCAGGAATGTGAGTCAACCGCGTCAGGTTGCGATAGTCCAAGCCGTGCCCTGCATTGACGCCCATTCCGAGTTCGTAGGAGAGCTTCGCGGCCTGCGTAATGGCCGCTACTTCCGCGTCGGCTTCTTTCGAGCGCCGGGCATTCGCATACCGCCCCGTATGGAGCTCGACGAAATCGGCTGAGACTCTGTGCGAGGCTTTGACCTGGGCCAAATCCGGTTCGATGAAGAGGCTGACAGGAATGCCACCATCCTGGAGCAGGGCCACAACTTGCTGAATACGATCTCTGTGGCCGGCCACGTCCAGGCCGCCTTCAGTCGTGAGTTCCTGACGCCGTTCCGGGACGAGCGTGACCATGTCCGGTTTTACGGTCAGGGCAATTTTGGCCATCGTCTCATCGGCGGCTATCTCCAGATCGAGTTTGGTACGAATGAGTTCCCGCAAGAGGTGAAGATCGCGGTCTTGAATATGGCGCCGATCTTCTCTGAGGTGGACGACAATACCGTCAGCCCCGGCCAATTCCACCAGCACTGCAGCGGCAAGGGGGTCCGGGTCTGTTCCACCACGGGCCTGGCGCAAGGTGGCCACATGGTCGATGTTCACCCCAAGTCGTGGCACGGATCCTCCGTTCTGCTATGTGGAGCAAGGAGAAACTGAGTTGCGTGATGAGCGCGAAGGGCGATGCAGTTGTAACAGAAACAGACTGGGAGGGGCAAGGACTGGGAGGGGGAGTTATTGGTGTGTTGTCCCAGTCAGTCCGAAGGATCGGCATACCGAACCCCACAGAATCACGACATAATTTGACTCGATACGCTCCCCGCCATTAGAATAGGCCCCCTGAAGCGGTGGAGGGTGGTCTCTCGATGCCTCCGTGCGTATGAGGGTTACTGACAAGGGACCCGATGGGACTAGGTGACGGATTTTATCGCATCAAGCGGCTACCGCCTTATGTGTTTGCCCAGGTGCAGAGCCTCAAGCTCGAAGCTCGTCAACAAGGCGAAGACATTATTGATTTCGGAATGGGAAATCCTGACCAACCGACGCCAAGCCATATTGTCGAGAAGATGATCGAGGCGGCGCGGAAGGGAAAAAATCATCGCTACTCGGCCTCGCGCGGGATTACGAAACTGCGACATGCAATCGCGGGTTGGTACAAGCGAAGTTACGATGTCGATCTGGATCCTGAAACCGAGACCATCGTTACGATCGGCTCTAAAGAAGGATTGGCCCATCTGGCGCTGGCCTTGATCGGGCCCGGTGACGTTGTCCTGACGCCGACACCGACCTATCCCATTCACATGTATAGTTTCATCATTGCGGGCGGAGAAGTCAGAGGGATTGAGCTGCGTCCGGACAGTGACTTCTTCGACGACTTACAACGGGTCTATCGCCAGACCTTCCCCCGGCCGAAGATCTTGGTTATCAACTTCCCTCATAATCCCACCACCGCCGTGGTGAATCTCGGGTTTTTCAAGAAGATCGTCGCCTTTGCCAAAGAACATAACGTAATTGTCATTCATGACCTTGCCTATGCCGACTTGGTATTCGACGGATATAGGGCGCCGAGCTTCCTGCAGGTTCCCGGGGCCAAGGATGTCGGCGTCGAGTTCTATACCCTCTCCAAGGCCTACAACATGCCTGGTTGGCGCGTGGGCTTTTGTTGCGGTAATCGCGAAGTTGTCGGAGCCTTGGCCAAAATCAAGAGCTACCTGGATTACGGTATTTTCCAACCGCTGCAGATCGCCAGCGTCATTGCCCTCAATGGACCACAAGATTGTGTCAAGGAGACGGTGTTGCGCTACCAGAAGCGTCGTGATGTGTTGGTGAGCGGACTGAATCGCATCGGGTGGCAGGTGAACAAGCCCGTAGCCACCATGTTCGTCTGGGCCAGGATTCCGTTGCCCTATCGGTCGATGGGGTCGTTGGAGTTTTCGAAGCTCCTGCTCCGCGAGGCGAAAGTGGCCGTGTCTCCCGGGATCGGGTTCGGTGAAGGCGGAGACGAGTATGTGCGTTTCGGCCTTGTCGAAAATGAACATCGCACGAGGCAAGCCGTGCGAGGCATTCGCAAGACTCTGAAGTTTGAGGGGTCGGGAGCATGATTTCGCGCGTGGGCGTCGGCATCATAGGGTTCGGAACAGTCGGGACGGGTGTCGCGAAGATTCTCTTGGGGAACGCCGCCCTGATCAGCCGCCGGGTCGGTGTGCCGATCGAAATCATTCGGATTGCGGATCTCGATGTGATACGTGACCGAGGTGTGGCCCTGCCGCCCGGCCTCCTCACGACCGATGCGAAGCAGATTCTCACCGATCCCTCGATCGATATCGTCGTTGAGTTGATCGGGGGCTGCGACGTGGCCAAACGCATAATTCTGGAATCCATTGCGGCAGGCAAACATGTCGTCACCGCCAATAAGGCCTTGCTTGCGTTACACGGAGAAGAAATATTTGCCGCGGCTTCCAGCAAGGGCATCGATCTAGGTTTCGAAGCGAGCGTGGGCGGGGGAATTCCCGTCATCCAGGCATTGAGGGAAGGGCTAGCGGCCAACACCATCGAATCCATTTATGGGATCATCAACGGGACGGCCAATTACATTCTCTCGCGCATGACCCATGAAGGCCAGAGTTTTGAGACGGTGCTCGACGAAGCGAAACAGGCCGGTTATGCCGAAGCGGATCCGACATTCGATGTGGCCGGTATCGATTCGGCGCATAAGCTGGCGATCCTGGTGGCGCTGGCCTATGGTACACCGGTCAATGTTAAAGATGTGTACACCGAGGGGATCACCCACATTACGCCGCTCGATATTGCGTACGCCAAAGAGTTTGGTTGTACGATCAAGCTGCTGGGCATCGCCAAGCTGGTTGGCGACGAAGTCGAAGCCCGAGTGCATCCCACGATGCTGCCTTCCTCATCTCCGATCGCCCAAGTCGAAGGAGTCTACAACGCGATTCAACTTGTCGGCGATGCCGTGGGCGACGTGGTGCTCTATGGCCGGGGTGCGGGGGCTATGCCGACCGGCAGTGCGGTGGTCGGCGATCTCATCACCATCGCGCGCAATCTGTTGAAGGGAGCGGTTGGGCGAGTGCCGCTCGTCTCGTTCCAGCAGGACCAGCGTCGGCCGCTTCGGATGCGGACAATGGAAGAAATCAGTTCGCTCTATTACCTCCGCTTTATGGTATTGGACCGCCCCGGCGTCTTGTCGCAAATTGCAGGGGAGCTGGGCCGATGCGGTATCAGTATTTCGTCCGTCCTCCAACAAGGACGGCGCGAAGGGCAAACGGTTCCGGTCGTGATCAAGACCCATACCGCCACGGAGCGCGATGTTCAGACGGCATTGCGAGCGATCAATCGCATGGCCTTCATCTCCGAGCCCACCACCTTGATCCGGGTCGAGGGCAAGGACGAGTAATGCGATGAATCGCTGGCGTGGTGTGATCGAAGAATATCGGAAGTTTCTGCCGGTGACTGAACGTACCCCCGTGGTGACGCTCGGTGAAGGCAACACTCCGCTCATTAGGGCGACGCGGCTGGCCAAGCAAATCGCTCCCGGCGTCGATCTCTATCTCAAATTCGAAGGCATGAATCCAACGGGATCCTTCAAGGATCGCGGCATGACGATGGCCATCTCAAAGGCCGTCGAGTCCGGCGCTAAGGCAGTGATCTGTGCCTCCACAGGGAATACTTCTGCCTCCGCTGCAGCCTATGGTGTGCGGGCGGGACTGGCGGTCTATGTGTTGATTCCTGCCGGAAAGATCGCGATGGGCAAGCTGTCACAGGCCATGATGCATCAAGCCACAGTCATCCAGATCGAAGGAAATTTCGATCAGGCGTTGACCATTGTGAAGGATTTGTCGGTGATCCACCGCATCGAGTTTGTCAACTCGATTAATCCCTATCGGATCGAGGGGCAGAAAACCGCCGCGATGGAGGTCTGCGATGAGCTCGGCGATGCCCCGACTGTTCATGCGCTGCCGGTTGGGAATGCCGGTAACATTATCGCCTATTGGAAAGGGTACCAGGAATACCGTGCGGCCAATCAATCCACGAGACTGCCTCGCATGGTCGGGTTTCAGGCGGCTGGTGCCGCGCCCATCGTGCTGGGTCGCATCGTGGAGAATCCGCAGACGGTGGCCTCCGCGATCCGGATCGGCAATCCGGCCAGCTGGGAAGCGGCCTTGATTGCTGTGAAGGAATCCATGGGAGCGATCGATTCGGTGACGGATGAAGAGATTCTGCAGGCCTATAGAGCGGTGGCGGCGACAGAAGGGGTCTTCTGCGAGCCGGCGTCCGCCGCATCGGTTGCCGGCGTGATGAAGTTGAGCAAGCAAGGCGGACTGCGTGAAGGCGAGACCGTGGTCTGCACCTTGACCGGCCATGGACTGAAAGATGCCGACACAGCTATCAGCGTATCGGTCCAACCGAAAACCGTTAGAGCGACGCGGGAGGATGTCGCTCGTCTATTAAAGGTCTAGACACAATGAACGCAGGGCTTCGATGAAACATGTGATTCTGCATGCCGATGGGATGGCAGACCATCCCCGGCAGGAATTGGGCGGACGGACTCCACTTCAAGTGGCTTCGACCCCTCACCTGGATCGCCTCGCGCAAGGTGGGGAGCTTGGGCTCCTGGCCGCGGTGCCTGAGAACGTGCGACAGGGGAGCGGTCTGACGGGAACTACCATTCTCGGATACGACCCCAAGAAATACTACCAGGGGCCTGGTCCGCTCGAAGCGGCCAGTCTGGGGGTCGCCATCGGTGAGCATGATGTGGTCTATCGCTGTACGATGGTGACGTTGCGGGCAGACGCCCAGTCCGGGAGTAAAGGCGGATTGAACGAAATCAAGAAGCTCGGACCGCACGTGGTGATGGATGATGCGACAGCAGGCCTGATTTCGACAGAAGAGGCCCGCGAATTGATTGAGGCGATCAATGAGCAGCTCGGGTCTGAGATGATTCAGTTCTACCCCGGGTTAGGCCACCGTCATCTCATGGTGTGGGTCAACGGGAAGTCGCGAGCGGTCTGTATAGATCCACAATTATTGGTTGGTCGACCGATCGCCGATGCATTACCGACGGGAGACGGATCCGACATTCTCTGGAAACTCATGGACGCCTCATTTCAAATCTTGCGCGACCATCCCCTCAACGATGAACGTCGGGAGGCGGGGCAGAAGGCGGCCAATTGTCTCTGGCTTTGGGGCCAAGGCCGGGCCATTCTCTGGCCAAGCCTCTCTGAGCGATTGAAGATGTCCGGTGTGGTGGTTTCACAGAGCGACGTCCATCGCGGACTCGGCATCATGGCCGGGCTCGAAGCCGTGGACGGCGCGAGATTGGCCGGTGCGGATCTTCGTACTCAAGCGGCGGTCGCCCTGGAGGAACTGAAGAAAAATGATTTTGCTTACGTGCATGTGGAGTTAACGGACGAGGTCGTCTTCGGGTCGGATGTCGCGGCCAAGGTGAAGGGTATCGAAGCGGTCGATCGTGATCTGGTAGGGCCGCTGCTCGAAGGACTGGCCAAATTGGGCCCCCATCGCATCGTGGCCTTCTGTGATTCGGGCAACGTGCATCATGGCCAGGCGGCAGAAGTTCCGGGGTTCTTCGCCTATCGTGACAGTGCGACAGCTCCCGTTGCCGGAGCCGGACGGAGATTTATCGAAGCTGATGCTCGAGCCTCGACCGTGCCTTCTCGTGATGCGACGAAGTTCGTCGTGCGACTTTTCGCAAAAGGATCCTGAAAGACGTGGCGCTGATTATCCAGAAATATGGGGGGACGTCCGTAGGCACGATCGAGCGAATCCACTGCGTGGCCGACCGCGTTGAGAAGGCTCACAAAGATGGCCATCGCGTCGTGGTTGTCCTGTCCGCGATGAGCGGAGAAACGGATCGGTTGCATCGATTGGCGTACGAAGTTACGCCGCTGCCGGACGATCGCGAACTCGATATGCTGCTGTCGACCGGAGAGCGGGTGACCATTGCCTTGTTGGCGATGGCCTTGCGGGCTCGGGGACTCGATGCTCAATCCTTTACGGGACGCCAAGTTGGAATCATGACCGACAATGCCCATACGAAAGCGCGTATCACCCGGGTGAGTGCCGATCGAATCCGCGAGGCCCTGCGCAAGGGGGTCATTCCAGTGGTTGCCGGCTTTCAAGGGATCAACGAGCAGTCGGATGTCACGACGTTGGGGCGTGGCGGCTCTGATTTGACAGCGGTTGCGCTGGCAGCGGCGCTGAAGGCTGATCGGTGCATCATCTTTACCGACGTCGACGGCGTCTATACCTCCGATCCCAATATTGTGCCGGTGGCTCGACGAATCGACAAGATTTCCTATGAGGAAATGCTGGAAATGGCCAGTCTGGGTGCCAAAGTGTTGCAGAGCCGCTCCGTCGAATTTGCCGCGAAGTTCAACGTGCCGGTGGAGGTGAACTCCAGCTTCAAAGAAGGAAAGGGGACGCTTGTGACGCGTGAAGATAAGGATATGGAAGCGGTTGCGGTGTCGGGAGTCACTGGCGATCGCAATCAGGCAAAAATCACGATCGTGGGCGTGCCGGATAAACCAGGTATTGCATCCAAACTCTTCGGGCCGGTGGCCAAGGCCAACATCAAT
>DASVEA010000199.1:0-5013 GCA_036380815.1 Nitrospiraceae bacterium | reverse complement strand
TCGACGGCCGGGTCATCATGCGCAATATCACGAGAGGCGAAGTTGTCGAAGCGCAGCAGAGGCTCTTCACCGTCGCGGATCTTTCCGATGTGTGGGTGGTCGGGAACGTGCCGGAGAAAGATGTGCAGTTCATCCGGAAGGACCAGAAGGTCGACGTGATTGTGTCCGCCTATCCCCATGCCATCGTTTCGGGAACGATCACCTACATCGGGGATGTGCTCGATCCGGCCACCCGCACGATGCGTCTGCGGGTGACGGTGCCCAACCACGATCGGTTACTGAAACCGGAAATGTTCGCCATCGTCCGTGTCTATACGACGCCGGCTCCGGATGCGCTGACCGTGCCGATTGCGGCAGTCCAAAACGGCTCGACCGGTAAGATGGTGTTTGTTCAACGGGGGACGAACGACTTCGAAGTGCGAATGGTTAAGGTGGGAAGCGAGCAAGGAGAGGTGGTGACAGTGTTGGAGGGGGTGAGCGCCGGCGAGCAGGTTGTGACCAAGGGATCGTTCATGCTCAAGTCTGAGATGGAACGGCACAAGATCGAGCCGGCGCCATGATTGCCACTCTTCTCGAATTTTCGCTGCGACAACGGATCCTGGTCCTGGGTCTGGCCTGCCTGTTGTCCGTCGCCGGTGTCTTCGCCTTTCAGTCTATTCCGATCGATGCCTACCCAGATGTGACGAACATCCAGGTGCAGGTGCTGACCGACGGGCCTGGTCTCTCGCCGGTCGAAGTCGAACGATTCATCACCTATCCGCTCGAACTCCAGATGACCGGCCTGCCTGGTTTAGTGGAGATCC
Organism: Nitrospiraceae bacterium; assembly: GCA_036380815.1. GTDB lineage: Bacteria > Nitrospirota > Nitrospiria > Nitrospirales > Nitrospiraceae > Palsa-1315. Next base: position 4,210 of record DASVEA010000199.1, on the reverse strand, counting down.
GATCCCTCTCAAAATTCGCCCTGTCTCAGGTCACGGTCGTGTTCAACGATGACGTCGATACCTACTTTGCCCGCCAGTTGGTTCTCGAACGGATCATGGCGGCAAAGGAGCGCTTACCGGAGGGGATCGATCCAGTGATGGCTCCCGTAAGCACCGGGCTGGGTGAGGTCTATCAATATTATGTCGAAGGGCCGAATGCGGCGGCGACCGATCCCAAGATCGTCGAGACGGAGTTGATGGATCAGCGCACGCTCCAGGACTGGGTCCTGCGCCCGCTGCTTAAGAGCGTGCCAGGCGTGGTCGATGTGAACCGTACGGGCGGGTTCGTCAAGCAGTATCAAGTTCTGGTCGATCCGGCCAAGCTCCGCAAGTTCGACCTGACGCTCCACGATATCTACGAGGCGGTGGCAAAGAATAATGCCAATGCCGGCGGCAATGTGCTGGAGCGCCATGCGGAGCGCGCGATCGTCCGTGGGCTGGGCCTGATCAAGACCGTGAGCGATATCGAGTCCATCATCGTGAAAGAGTCCGGCGGTACGCCGGTCTTCGTTCGGGATGTTGCGGAAGTCCGCATCGGCCACGCTGTCCGCCATGGGGCGGTGTTGCTCAACGGCGAGCGGGAGGTCGTGGCTGGCACCGTCCTCATGATACGCGGGGGCAATGCGCGTCAGGTGGTCGAAGCGGTCAAGACCAAGGTGGAAGATCTCCAGCAGAACAATATCCTCCCCGCAGGCACGAAGCTCCTGCCCTTCTACGATCGCATCGAATTAGTGACGGCGGCGATTAATACGGTGCGGGATGCTTTGATCGAAGGGATCGTGCTGGTGGTCTTCGTCTTCTTTTTCTTTCTAGGCCACGTGCGCAGCGCCGTCGTTGTGACGGCTTCGCTCATCGTTACCCCCCTGATCACGTTCATCGTGATGCAGCGAGTGGGGCTCTCGGCCAACTTGATGACGCTCGGCGGGTTGGCCATTGCCATCGGCGAAATTGCGGACGGGTCGTTGGTCGTCGTCGAAAACATCTATCGGCATCTGGCGCAGGACCATGGCGTGGTGCGGAAGAGCAAGTTTGAGGTGATTCTCCTCGCCACCAAAGAGGTGGGCCGGCCGATCCTCTTCGGCATTCTCATTATCAGCGTCGTCTTTCTGCCGCTCATGACGCTCCAGGGCATGGAAGGAAAGATGTTCGCGCCGCTTGCCTATACGCTGGTGATTGCGCTCTTGGCGTCGGTCGTGGTCACGCTGACTCTGTCGCCGGTCCTCGCGTCGCTGGTCTTGCGAGGAGACCATCCGGAGGAAACGCGCCTCACGCGATGGATGAAGCAACGGTATTTGCCGGTGCTGACCTGGACGCTTCAGCATCGCAGCCTGGTGCTCGGCAGTTCGACGTTGCTCGTGCTTAGCAGTCTCGCGCTCGTTCCGTACGTCGGGAGGGAGTTCATCCCTCTTCTGGAAGAAGGTGCCCTGACGCCTCAAATTGTGCGGCTGCCGAGTGTCTCGCTGTCGGAGTCCATTGAGATGGAGAAGCAAACGCATCGGGCAATGTTGGAGTTTCCCGAAGTGCGCATGGCGGTGAGCAAGATCGGGCGGCCTGACATTGCCTTGGGGCCGGAAGAGCCGAATGAGAGCGACCCGGTCGTGTCCCTGAGTGATCGGAGCACATGGAGGACGGCGACAACTCAGTCGGGATTGACCGACGCCATCAGGAAAAAGCTGGCGGAGATCCCCGGGATCTCGGTCCTCATGAGCCAGCCGATTCAAGAACGGGTAGACGAGCTGATGTCCGGCATCAGGGCGGAATGCGCCGTCAAGCTGTTCGGAGAGGATCTCGATGTGCTCCACGACAAGGCAGAGGAGATTGCCGCGCTGCTGCAGCAGATCAAAGGCGTGAAAGATATTAAAGTCGAGCAGATCGCCGGTCAGCCCTATCTCACTGTCGACATCGATCGGCAGAAGATTGCCCGCTTCGGCATCAACGTGGCCGATGTGCAGGAGATTGTGACCACCGCGATCGGCGGCAAGGTGGCGACCCATGTCTATGAAGGCGAGCGGCGGTTTCAATTGACGCTTCGGTTCCCGGAACCGCAACGCAACAGTATCGGCACCATCGGGGAGATCAGGGTAAAGTCGGCATCGGGCGCGATGATTCCAATGAGCGAACTTGCCACAATCGAGATGCGCGAAGGCCCGTCCCGCATCAGCCGCGAACATGTGAAACGCCGCATTTATATCGGCTTCAACGTCGTCGGGCGCGACATCGGCGGCGTCGTGGATGAAGGGCGGAAGAAGCTGGCGGCGCAAGTGAGCCTGCCGGAAGGGTATCAGGTGACGTGGGGTGGGGCGTTCGAGAACATGGAGCGGGCGAACGCGCGGCTGTTGATCGTGGTGCCGATCACGTTAGGGCTTGTGTTCTTTCTGTTGTTCTGGGCGTTTCACTCGCTCCGTTACGCGACGTTGATCATTATGAATCTTCCCTTCGCCTTGATCGGTGGCGTCGTATCTCTCTGGCTAAGCGGGCAATACCTGAGCGTACCGGCCTCCATTGGCTTTATCGAACTATTCGGCTTGGCGGTCGGGAACGGGATCGTGCTGGTTTCCTATATCAATCAGCTGCGCAGTGAAGGCACGCAGATGGACCAGGCTATCGTCAAAGGTTGCACCCTCCGGCTTCGCCCGGTCGTCATGACCATGATGACGACGCTGCTAGGTCTGCTGCCCCTTGCCCTCGCGCAGGGCATTGGGGCCGAAGTCCAGCGGCCGCTCGCGACCGTCGTCATCGGCGGCCTCTTCACATCAACGGCACTCACGTTGGTGATATTGCCGGCCCTGTATCGATGGTTTGCAGAAAAAGAAATGGGGAAGGAGTATGCGCCGGAGTGGGTGTGAGGGGGAGGGTGGTCTGTTGATCTCCTGTGCTCGCGCAACGCGCGGCCTCAGAAGAATGAAGAGGGAGCGGCCATGTGCCCTCCTTGCTCGCAGAACGCGCACGATGAAACTGTGCTCGTCCGATGCGCGCAGTAAAGGGCAGCCTTGGCCACTCCCCTAAATAGAGGATTGGCAAATTGGAAGGCCCTCGCCCGCGCTCATGGCACGTCCCGGGAAATCGATTGCGTAGCAATCGGAGGGTAGGGCGGGTGAAAAATATCTGCCAGTGGGTGGGCGGGTGAGTAAGCTGCGCGCAGTGGGAGATCAAGCAGGCCACCCTCCCGTGAGGGAGGTATAAGCAAGCTGAGAAGGAAGCGGGAGGGGAGGCTCGTGGGCCCTCCGTGCTCGCGGAACCCCCACGATAAAGCCGTGGTCGTTCGACGCGCGCATTTGAGGATCGACCAAGCCACCCTCCGATGCGAGAAACAAGCAAGCTTGGAGGGGAGTGGGAAGGGTGCGGCTGACGAAGGGCGGGCAACGTCGGTGGCGACATAATGCGATGGCTTCGTCGGGCCGTTGGCCTCCGGGTCATTCGTCGCGCACTCCTATGAAACTGCACCGAAACGGCGCAATGTCGTCGTACGCTTGCTGGTACTGCCCCTTGGCGCTGTTTTCCGCTATGTCGCCACCGCCGTGCCCATCCCTTCCAGCCGCCGCATACTTGGAGGGGAAGGATAACAAGTAAGTTTGAAGGTGAGGGAGCGGCTGGCGTCTGACTCCGCTGCACATCTGTTGAGCTTCACCATCGGATGGGGTAGTGTTCCGGCGAGGGTTGAGATTGCGTTCAGCCGGTATGGCAACACTGAGCAGGAGGAAACATGAAGAGGAGCTGGATACTCACGGTGTCAACGGTCGGGTTCGTGAGCGGTCTTCTATTCGGGACTGTGGCGCTAGGACAAGCTGAGCCCAAGGCTCAGAGCGGCGATGTGGCGCGTGGCCAGGCCCTGTTTATCAGGAACTGCACCGGTTGTCACGGGCCTCAGGGCGGAGGGGATGGGTATAAGTTTCTTCGTGGACCGGATCCGGCTAACCTTACATCACCGTCGACCAGAAAGAAATCCGATGCCGACCTGCTCAAGACTATCCATGACGGCAAACCGAACATGCCGTCTTGGGATCTCCGTCTCTCGGAGAAAGAGAGTAAAGACGTGCTGGCCTATGTGCGCACCCTTGCCAAGTGAAGCGATGAGACCGACATCGTTGTCGGCAGGGGTAGCCCGGGAGAAAAGGGGTGGAATGACACCCGTGCTGATCCCTTGCTCCCGGAGCGCGCACGATCAGAATGT
>DASVEA010000198.1:0-5483 GCA_036380815.1 Nitrospiraceae bacterium | reverse complement strand
GGCACTCCAACATCCCAACTGGAAGATGGGCGCCAAAATCACGATCGATTCTGCCACCCTCATGAACAAAGGTCTCGAAATTGTCGAAGCCCGGTGGCTTTTCGACATCCCGGAATCCCAGATCGAGGTCATGATCCATCGGGAAAGCATCATTCATTCTCTGGTAGAATATGAAGATCGTTCAATGATCGCGCAATTGGGACTGCCGGATATGCGAACACCTATTTCCTATGCGATGAGATATCCAGGGCGCATGCCGCTCGATCTGCCTTCGTTAGATCTGACGGAGATCGCGAAGTTGACATTTTGCAAGCCGGATCACGACCGGTTCCCCTGCTTGGGTCTTGGCTATGAATCCCTGCACATTGGCGGTACGATGCCGGCCACGATGAATGCCGCGAATGAAATCGCGGTCGAGGCATTCTTGAACGGGGGCATCCGGTTCACCGACATTGCGGAGATCATTCGCAGCACGATGAACGTCCACACCCCCAAAGACGTTGAGACGTTGGAAGACGCGCTGGAGGCAGATCGCTGGGCCCGAGAGAAGGCTGAATCGTTGGTTGTGTCGTTGGCACGCTAACCGGATACTGAAAAGCATCGCTTTTTGTGCGATGCGGTGCGGTAGCGGTAATAGTGCCTGAATAGTGAGCAGCATGCTCAAAAAGGCCGTCCGGCAAGGCCGCAGCGAGCGAAGAGGCGAGGCGTACGCTTCGGTACGTTGAGCCTCTGAGCGAAGCGAGAACGAAGCTGGCGGACTTTTTCAGCATCCTGCTAGGTCTACACGAAGGAGCATACACTGTGTTCATGGCATTTACCTGGTCCCCCGATACCGTCTGGTTGTTATTGCAGAAGGCGTGGTGGTTCCTGGTCGTTCTGGGCGTGTTAGTCGCATTCCATGAACTCGGGCATTTCTTGGCTGCTCGCTGGGTCGGCGTCAAGGTCCTTAAGTTTTCGCTTGGATTCGGACCGAAGCTCTTCGGCCGGAAAATGGGCGAAACAGAATATCTCCTCTCGGCCGTTCCGCTCGGTGGCTACGTGAAACTGTTCGGCGAAGATGAGACCGAGGCGACCACACAGGAGGATCGTGCACGATCGTTTGCGCACCAAGGGTTGTGGGGCAAAGTCCTCATCGTGGCCGCGGGACCCGGGTTTAACTTCATTCTGGCTTATTTCATTTTTGCCGGATGGCTCGCGACCGGCGCTCCGCTTTTTGTCCCAACGTTCCAGGATCTCACTCCCGATATCGAAGCGATGGCCCCAGGCTCTCCGGCCGATACCGCAGGCATTCAAATCGGAGATCGTGTCAGCCGAGTCAACGGGCACGACATTTCGACCAGAACAGAACTATTCGACGCCGTGGCAAAGAGCAACGGGCAGGCGCTGACGCTCGAAATCAAACGAGGCGAACAGGTCAAAACGCTGACGGTCACGCCCACAACCGCCCCTGGACCACAGGCTTCTGCACAAGAACCCGTATACTACCTGGGCGTCGAAGAAACCCCGCCCCTCGTCACTTCAGTCATGCAAAGTTCTCCAGCGGCGAAAGCCGGGCTTCAAGCCGGGGACCATGTGGTCAACATCGAGGGCCAGACGATCCATACATGGTCTCAGATGACCGGTATCGTGAAAGAAAACCCCAACCGCCAGTTACAGGTAGAGGTCTTGCGGGAAGGGCATCGAGTTTCGCTGACCGTGACGCCCTCTGCTGAAAAGACGATGGTCAACGGTCAGTCGGTCGAAGTCGGCAAGATCGGCATTTCAGGACCAGGTCGTTCGATCATGCGCTCCAGCACCCCTCTGCTGTCGCTCTATGACGGCTTGGGAGCCACGTGGGGCTGGACCGAGTTGACCGCAATCGGCCTCTATAAGATGGTCATAGGGGACATCTCCAGCAAAAATATCGGCGGACCGCTGACGATCGCCAATATATCCGGAGAAGCCGCTGCGCAGGGAGCCTCAAGTGTGGTCTTTCTCATCGCTATACTGAGCATCAATCTGGGCGTCCTCAACTTGCTCCCGATTCCCATTCTCGACGGCGGCCATCTGTTGTTTTTCCTGATTGAGGGCATCCTCCGGAAACCTCTCGGCGAACGCCAGAGAGAAATCGCGCAACAGGCCGGTCTCGTGCTATTAGTGGGCGTCATGATCTTTGCGTTTTGGAACGACCTTGAGCGAATCTTCCTTCGATAGAGCATAAGTCAGAAAGTCTGAATGTCGAGCGTCATCGTGGCAGCAACACATTTCCTTGATTACCGGCACCTCAGATTTGATGACGTTCGGGCTTGATGACTTTTTGACCTTTCTCACAGAATCATGCGGACCTCCCAAGTCTTAATCCCTACATTGCGAGAAGACCCGGGCGAAGCCGAAACCGTCAGCCATAAGCTCATGCTCCGAGCCGGTCTAATTCGCAAGGTGGCGGCCGGCATCTACACATACCTCCCACTCGGCCTCCGGGTCATTCGAAAAGTCGAGCAGATCGTTCGAGAGGAGATGAACCGGGCCGGCGCCCAAGAACTCCTTATGCCCATTGCCTCCCCCGCAGAATTGTGGCAAGAAACAGGCCGGTGGAGGTTCTACGGCAAAGAGCTGCTGCGCTTTAAGGATCGCCACGAGCGCGAGTTTTGCTTGGGACCGACCCATGAGGAAGTGATCACCGACCTGTTCAGGCGCGAAGTCCGTTCCTATCGACAGATGCCGCTGAACTTCTATCAGATTCAAACAAAGTTTCGCGACGAAATACGCCCTCGCTTCGGTCTCATGCGGGGACGCGAGTTCATTATGAAGGACGCCTACAGCTTTGATCAGGACGAAGCGAGCGCCAGGCTCAGCTATCAGAAGATGTATGATGCCTACCATCGTATTTTCACGCGCTGCGGCCTCACCTTCCGTGCCGTGGAAGCCGATACCGGTCTGATCGGCGGCAGCTCATCTCACGAATTCATGGTGCTCGCCGATACGGGCGAGAACACCATCGTTTACAGCGATGCAGGCACCTACGCCGCCAACGTCGAACAGGCCGAAGTGCTTCCTCCTACTGATGTGGACACTGAAACCCCGCGTCCTCTGCGTACCGTCCAGACACCTCGCTGCCGGACAGTCGAAGAAGTCACGAGGTTCTTGAACATCTCTCCCACGCACCTCGTGAAGACGCTCCTCTACTCGACTGGAAAAGACACGGTCGCCGTGTTGGTTCGGGGAGACCATGAAGCGAATGGGGTCAAAATTCAACGACTCTTGCGAGTGGCTGATCTTGAACTCGCACCTCCCACCGTCGTCGAGCAAGTCACTGGCGCACCAGTAGGGTTTGCCGGTCCCGTTGGCCTGAAACACGTTCGGATTATTGCCGACCACGCTATCAAAACCTTGCGCAACGTGGTCGTCGGCGGCAATCAGAGCGATACGCACTATGTCGATGCGAATTGGGATCGTGATTTTCAGGTCGAGCAGTTTGCCGATCTCCGCAGCGCCTGCGCAGGAGATCCGTCACCGAGAAAAGACGGGACATTGAAGGCGACGAAGGGCATCGAAGTCGGACATGTCTTTATGCTCGGCACCAAATACAGTGAAACCATGAAGGCCTCATTCCTGGATCCTCACGGCAAAGAGTGCCTCGCCGTCATGGGATGCTACGGCATCGGCATCGGACGCACGGCCGCTTCGGCGATCGAACAGCACCACGACGATAAAGGCATTATCTGGCCCTTCCCGATCGCGCCGTTCCATGTGCATCTCCTCCCGCTCACCCAATCAGCCCAGACTTCAGAAGTCACTGCTCAGCTCTACAATGAACTACAGGCAGCAGGGATGGAAGTACTCTGGGATGATCGGGACGAACGGGCGGGCGTGAAGTTCAATGATGCGGATCTGATGGGAGCCCCGTTCCAAGTCGTCGTCGGGGACAGGGGCCTCGCCGAAGGAGTCGTAGAGATCAAAACTCGGAAGGACGGGGTCAAGCTCAAGCTGCCTCCTGCTCAAGTCGCCGCTCATCTGACTCGCACACAGGCGAGTTGAAAACCATACCGCCCGCCAATGGTGTCATTCATAGTGTCACTCCCGTAACCGCGCCAGTCTGAAACTACCTTTTCCTTGCCTTCCATCTGTGATCAGCTAGACTGAACTTCAATCGCTGCCTCTCGGCATTTGTAGTCACGTGGATCGTGACACTCTTCATTGAGCATACACATCCGGCGATGACCTTCCCGGTCGATGATCAGGAGCTCATGTAATGCAGGCCAATCCCACCCCACAAAATCTTCAGGAACTTCAGCAGAAAGTGGCATTCGCCGAGAACGTCAAGCGCATCACGGACCAAATCCATGCGGCCAGCGATCTTGACCATATTCTCCTCGACCTGCGTAAAGAAATTCTTAGCATCTTCGACGCCGAGGACCTCACCATCTTCGCGTTCGATGCAGAGAAGAAAGAGATTTTCTCCAAAATCCCTCACATCGACAGCGTCGAGGAAATCCGCATTCCCATCACCGAACAAAGCCTGGCTGGGTTCTGCGCAAAGTATCTCCGCCCAGTGAGCATTGCGGACGCCTATAACATCGCCGAGCTGCAAGGCGTCCACCCCTCACTCCTCCATGACTCCTCCTACGACAAGCGGACCGGATTCAAGACGAAACAGGTCCTGACCTATCCGATCGTGGCGGACAACAAGTATTTGATGGGCGTCTTCCAACTTCTGAACAAAAAGAGCGGCGCACGTTTCACCAGAAAAGACGAAGAGTCCGTCGCAGAAATTGCAAAGGCACTCGGCATCGCCTTCTTCAATCTCCGCAAAATCTCCAAGAAAATCCCGACCAAATTCGACCGCCTGGTCACAAACAGCCACATTACCCAGAACGAATTGGACCAGGCGATTGCCGAGTCCCGGAAAGGCGTGTCAGACTTCGAGAGCATCCTGATTGAACGGTACAAGGTACCGAAACTGGAGATCGGCAAGTCGCTCGCCCAGTTTCACAAATGCCCCTACATCGAGTATAGCGACCGAACAATTGTCGATGTCGAACTCCTGAAAAACCTGAACGTCGACTACCTCAAGAAAAACCACTGGATGCCCCTCAAACGGGACCGAACCGCCATTGAAATTTTGACGGACGACCCGGGCGATCTCGATCGCGTGGCGGATATTAAGCGGACCTTCCCCGGCCTAAACATTCGCTTTGCGATCAGCCTCCGTCGTGATATCGCCCAGTTCCTCGGCTCCGCCACAGGACAGGGACAGGGAGATAACGGCAGCACACGAAAGTTAGATGAAAATGTCTCCGACATTCTTGGCGAACTCGTCAACGAAGCCCAAGAGGCGGCGGCGGAGGATGCCGGAGGCGGGCTCGACGAAAACGACAATGCCATTGTGCGGCTGGCCAATCAGATCATCGCCGATGCCTATCGACAGGGCGCCTCCGATATTCACGTCGAACCCTATGGCGAGAAGCGTGAAACGCTTGTCCGTTTCCGGGTCGACGGCGACT